>JARBTT010000020.1 GCA_029240055.1 Anaerosinus sp. | reverse complement strand
TCATTCGAGGCTGTTGCAATACCTTCTACTAAAGTCGCAACTTCAGTTACTGTCTTGACAATTGTATTTAAAGCTTCTGCTGTTTTGTTTGCAATCTTTGTACCATCGTTTACTTTTTGGATTGATCCTTCGATCATATCGGTCGTTTCTTTCGCTGCTTTTGCCGAACGTGCTGCTAAATTACGAACCTCTTCAGCTACTACCGCAAACCCTTTGCCATGTTGTCCAGCACGAGCTGCTTCAACTGCTGCATTTAACGCTAAAATGTTTGTTTGGAAAGCTATTTCATCAATAACTTTAATAATTTTAGAAATATTTGCCGAAGAATCATTGATTGCTGTCATCGCATTGAGCATTTGTTTCATATCTTCATTACCATCGGCAGCATTAGTTTGTGCTGCATTGGTAAGTTCATTTGCTTTATCAGCATTTCCCGCATTCATTTTTGTTTGTGCCGCAATTTGCTCTAACGAAGATAACAATTCTTCCACTGAGCTAGCTTGTTCTGTTGCGCCTTGCGATAAGGATATACTTGCATCAGATACATTTTTTGCCCCTGCTGCCACTTGTTCAGATGCCGAATTAATATTGGTCATCGCATCATTTACATTTGCTGTCATTTCCCGAAAAGCCTGCGATAATTGTCCGAACTCATCGGTGCTACTCACTGCAATTTCAACATTGAGCTCACCCTTGGCAATTTTATTTGCCGCAATGATTAAAGTTTCAATGGATTTACTTATATAACGTGCAATATACATCCCTAAAATCACTGCTAGTATAACAATAACGATACTTACCATAGCCATGATATACATTGTCGTACGAGCTTGCTCAGAAAGATCAGCCGACGCTTTTATGCCAGTAGCTTCCGCCAACTTAGACATTGCTTGCACTTTATCATTAGTATCTGCGGCTAATTGACTTCCTCCAGTTTGAATAAATGTAGCTAAAGCTTCTTCCTCTCTGTGTGCTAAGGCGATTTGAATACTACGATCACGGCCAATTTTATATTGTTCAATGGATTTTTTCAACTCAGCAAATTCTTGTTTTCCTTGTTCTGTTTGAAGTTTCTCTGCTAATTTATTTAAAGTATTGCTTATCTCTACATCAAGTTCTTTTAATCTAGCGATACTTTTTGCTCTTGCATTTTCATCTTTATCCATAAGAATTGCCCGATAAATAGTACGTGATTCATTAAAATACATACCAATTTGCCCAATATTGCCTGTCGCTAAGCCAGTTTTTTCATAAACACTACTGTACTTGCTATCTAATTGATACATATTATAAATACCTACCACACTAATTAAAGCGGCAATTATAGCAATCCCAACAAACGCACCAATTAATTTTTTACCCACATTTATGTTCGCTAACCAGTTCATTTTTCATTCCTCCAAATATTAATTTATTGAATCCCTTCCGCTTGTTCATTGAATATCTTATCGCAATCAATGAGAAGTTTTACCGTTTCACCGACTTTTCCAATCCCTTTGATGTATTTATTTTTTGAAGATTTGATCTCTGGTGGCGGTACAATATTTTCCTCTGGTATAACTAAAACTTCGGCAACACTATCAACGATTAAACCTAGTACTACATTCCCACTTTCAATTACAACAACGCAGGTTCTATCGTTATATTCACGAAACTCTTTTTTAAAGCGCAATCTCACATCCATTACCGGAATAATTTTACCACGCAAATTAATAATCCCTTTTACATAATTGGGCACTTCAGGCACTTCGGTAATTGGTTGAATCCCTATAATCTCTGTTACTAGATTGATTTCAATTCCATAGATTTCTTTTTCAATTTCAAAGGTGAGAAATTTATCTTTCTGCGTATCTTCTTCCAATTCAGAATCATTTATCTCTTCTGCCACAGCGCTCATCCCTTCCTTAGCTTTTTCTACTGATTAAGATGAATATTTATTAAAATCCGCATTGCTTAACACAATACGTGGAATTATTTTAACTCCATTAAAAATACTTCATCATCAGCATCAAGCATTTTTTCACAATCAAGAATTAATTTTATTTCATCGCCAACTTTACCAATATTTTTAATATACTGATTCTGGGCTGATTTGATATCTGGTTTAGCAACAATCTGATCATCTTCCATAAAAATGACTTCAGATACATCGTCAACAATAAAGCCAATTGCTAGCTCGTGCATTTGTACTACGATGATACAAGTGCGTTCATTATACTCTCTAAAAGCTTTCTTAAAACGCAATCTCACGTCCATCACCGGAATAATTTTCCCTCGTAAATTTATAATTCCCTTAATATACTCAGGAACCTCAGGCATCTCTGTAATCTTTTGGATACTGATAATTTCAGTTACAACACTAATTTCAAGGCCGTATACTTCTCTACCAATGCCAAACGTTAAAAACTTTCCTTTTTGTGTATCTTCTTCGTAGAAGTCATTGATATCTTTAGCCATAACTTACCACTCCAATTACCTACATATTATATTTTACTCATTAATCCAACAGCATCTAAAATTAAGCTAATATTACCATCGCCGAGAAGCGTACAACCTGTAATTCCAGCTATACTTGAAATATTTTTAATGTAAATTGGTACTGGCTTTACAACAATTTGTTGTTGACCAATTAATTGGTCGGCAAATATCCCAATCGTCATTTTTTCTGTTTCAACCATAATGATGATTCCTTTTGTAAAATCAGTCACTTCCGTGCTAATATTATAAATCTTATGTAACCGAACAATTGGATAACATTGCCCACGAACCATGATCATTTCACTGCCATCTGGATCATGTATGATATTTTGCTCAATGGGTCTAAAAGATTCACGAATCGATACGATTGGAATCGTATAGCTAGCATTACCAACCTTAACAGTCATTCCTGCAATAATCGCTAATGTCAGTGGTATTTTAAGCGTAATAATACTGCCCTTACCCGGCTCACTATTTACTAAAATTGTCCCACCAACGGCATTGATATTTTTCATAACAACGTCCATACCAACGCCTCTGCCAGAAAATTCAGTTACTTTTTCTTTTGTTGAAAAACCCGGTGCAAAAATAAAAGAGTAAATTTCCTTATCCGTTAATTCTGCTTCACTTTTATAAATAAGATTATTTTCTCTGGCGCGCTTTAATATCTTGTCTCGATTTAAACCTTGTCCATCATCTACAATATTAATAACGACTTCATTCCCAGCATTTTTTGCTTCTAACGTTATTTTACCAATTGTATTTTTACCATTTTTCACCCGTTCCTCGGGAACTTCAATCCCATGGTCAAGCGAATTTCTAATTAAATGCATCAAAGGATCTGAGATATGTTCAATCACATTTTTATCTACTTCAGTTTCTTCACCAACAAGAACTAGTTCAACTTGTTTATTTAGTTTTTTTGACATATCACGAACAATGCGATTCATTTTTTGAAAAGTACCGGAAAGTGGGACCATACGAATTGACATAACTCCATCCTGTAATTCGCTACTAATCTTTTTCAATTGCCGTGAAGCTTTATGAAAGCTTTTCAATTCTAGCCCGGCAAGTTCAGGATTTTGTGTAACCATTGCTTCAGCAATAACCAGTTCACCGACCAAATCCATGAGCACATCGAGCTTGTCTACATTTACACTAATCATGGTTTGGTGTGCGTCGTGACCTTCCGATTTTTTAGCTACTAAAATTGGTTTGACTGGTACATCATCTAAAACAACTTCTTTAATTACTGCCTTTTTTACTGGCCAAAAATCACATTCCTCGACACCAGCTAGCTGCTTGACCGTTAATTCCTGCAAAAAAATAGTTTTTTCTAATAAGTTGTGGATCTCTTCATAACTTTTTTTTGTTGTAAACCAAATATTAAAACCATTTTTACGGATTTCAAAAGCAGTATCATCATCTTCTAAAATATTATCAGGCAAACAGTAAATTTCTTTTACGACATCTTGCATAGAATTCATTACCGTATATGCTCTAATATTTTCCATTTCACAATTTTCTTTATATTTAATCACTGCGTAAAAGACATTTAACTCTTCTGCTTCATCTGAAGTTTTTTCTGCTGCAATATAATATTGTTGATTTTTAGCTGGCTTTTTAGGAGTTTTTTCTTGAGCTATATCACCATTACTCACTTTCAATTCTGTTAAAAATACCTTCGTAGACTCGCTTAGTAAGCTAGCACTCGCATCCGCCAGCTTTCCTGCTTCTAGTTTGCTGATTTCTTCCTTAATAAAATCAGCCGAATCTAGAATAATATCCGTGAGGGTAGAACATTCAACATTTTCTGGTTTATTTTCACGCATATAAAAGAAAATATCCTCAATGGAATGCGCTAATGTTGCTACTTCATTAACCAACATCATCGCAGATGAACCTTTTATCGTATGCATGATACGAAAAATATCATTAATTTCTTCACTGCTAAAGGTTCCATTTTTTTCGCTATTCATAGTGATCAGTTCTAATTGTTCTAAGTTTTGATTTGTCTCAAAAATGAACATCTCTAACATTGGTTCCATACTAAAATCAATCCTTTCTTGGATTTATGCACCTACTATTTTCTGAATCGTTTCAATTACATTTTCTTCTTTAAAAGGCTTTACTAGAAAATATTTGGCTCCATTTATAACTGCATCTTTAATATATCGTTCTTGTCCCAGGGCCGAAACCATGATAACAACTGCATTTTTATCAAGATTTCGTATTGCTTTTAGTGTCTCTATTCCATCCATGTTGGGCATGGTAATATCCAATGTCATAAAATCCGGCCTAAGTTCCATATACTTACTCACGGCAACATTACCATCATTTGCTTCTCCAACTACTTCGTACCCATTTTTTTCAAGCATAGTTCTGATTGTCAATCTCACAAAGGCCGCATCATCTACAATTAATACTCTTTTCATTTTTTTCATCATCTTACCCCCAAAAATTCAGTTAAAGTCATATTATTTTTAAAGAACAATCATTATTTTCAAATAAAACCAAATATGGTTATATATGCTTTCATAAAAAAAATTTATAATTACACTTTATATGTGAATTTGACATAATTAACGAAATTCCTTCCCTAAAGTCCCTACCATTTGCATTTTTTTGTTAATATTATATTAAATTTATACACAAAATCCATTTCGTGGAACCACTAGAATCAAAGACAAAAAGAAAAGGACTGAACCCTATATAATACAGAATTCAGTCCTTAATTTTACTCATTCTTCTTATAGACCACATCACGACTTCCTCGGGCAATTTTGCTATAGTCCTTGCCGATACTAGTTCTTTCGAATTTATCACAATCCTCGAAATTGACTATAACATAAACATCACTACGGTCCTTAGTCATTTCAGCAAAGTCAGAAATTTCTTGTTTTGGCATTTCATACTTATTCGCCCAAACATTGTTCCCAGCCAATCTATCTTCTTCTAATTTTAACAACACATCACCACGGTAAAATACTACTGAGGTTTGATAATCACCATAGGATGCCAAAAGCCCACCATTTTGTGGCAAATATTTGATGATATCTACTGAACTACGTTTGTTTGCATAATGCGGCAAAATACCACCACTAACCACCATAATAAGTATCATACTAATTACACTTGCCCCGAAAACAATGAAATTTCTAGCCCTTAGTTGTAGATAAAGGATAACAAACAAACATAGTAAAAAAGTAAAAAATGTAATCAAACTACCAATATCCATTGCCATATCCATTATTTTCACCATGGAAACTGCTAGGCTGATGATTAGCAGTATGACAGGAATTGTCAACCATAGCCAGCTTTTGTTTTTCCCCTGCCGCAACATTGTTTCTAACTGCAAGGCAATAAGAATCGCTGCTGGTAGTAAGACGATAAAGATATAAGTCAAATATTTGGTCGCCATGAATGTGTAAAAAACGACGGTCACGCCAATCCAACAAAATAAATACAACTGTTTATCATCCAAATGTCGCTCTTTGAAGGTTTGATAAATACTACGAATAAAAATCCCCGACCACGGTAGCAAACATAAGGGGAGTACGACCAAGTAATAATAAATAACATTATCCTTAGGGTGCTCTGAGACCATAGCCCGTGTAACATTATGAAGATCTAAAAAACCAGCAACAAAATCATTGCCATGGACGATATACATATACATATACCAGGGCAATGCAATCACAAGAAACATAGTGATTGCTGATAAATTACATACTGCTCTGAACAAATAATATTTTTTACTGATGATCAGATATACGATTACAATCATCGCTGGCAGTACAATGCCCACTGGTCCTTTGGTGAGCACAGCCAAGGCAGCCATGCTATAACTAGCATAATAATATTTTTGTTTTTCAGTTTTAAACGCTAAAAACAAAAAACTAAGTGCCATACCATCAAACAAAAACAGTATCGAATCCGTAATGACCATTTTACCAATCACCCAGAATTCAAACGAAGTAGCTAAAACAGCTACACTCATCCAAGCAATCCGGGTATTTTGATATAACTTATATACAAACCAATATAAAAAGCTCAAACTACACGCACTTGCTACTACCATCGGCAATCGCGCCGCAAATGCATTGATGCCAAATAATTTATAACATACAATAATCAGCCAATAAATCATCGCCGGTTTATCATACCAGTATTGTCCATATATCCGCATACTTAATAAATCACCACTTAACAGCATTTCTTTTGCTGTAAGTGCGTAATTAGATTCTACGGGATCTGTGATCGGCATTTGCCAATTAAATAACATATAAAACAGTATACTTCCAATGAATATCATTATTTCATTTTTATATTTCAACATTTCGGTAGCACCACGATAAAGGTTGAACCACTACCAACATTACTTTCAACACTTATTTCCCCTCCATGCACATCCACAATCCCCTTTGCAATGGCAAGGCCGAGTCCGGCACCGCCGGATTCTCTGGAACGCGCTTTATCTACACGATAAAATCGATCAAATATATGTGTTTGATCTTCTCTCGGTATCCCCATCCCTGTATCAGTTATCATCAACTTTAATTTTTTCCCCTCTTGGCTATGTCCTATTTTTATTGTAACGAGACCATTCTTCGGCGTGTATTTAATTGCATTATCCACTAAAATAAGAAGTAACTGTTTGATCCGTTCTATATCTGCATGAAATTCTACTATTGGTTGCTTGGCAAAGTACAGCTTAATATTCTTAGCCTGCGCCAAAGGTTTCATTTTACGAATCACTTGCTCGATTACTTCAATTACATCAAACTTTTGTTTGATGATGGCGATACCATAATTGTCATTTCTGGCAATAGCTAATAAATCGGCAACCAGTTTCGCCATCCGCTTTGTTTCATCTTTCATATCTTCAATCACTTGTTTGATAAAAGGCGACTTTTGACTAGTGTCATTTTGCAGCACATCGACAGAAGACATCACAACACTAAGTGGTGTACGAAGTTCATGAGAAGCATCGGCTGTAAACTGTCGCTGCTTCTCATAAGCATTCTTAATTGGAACTATGGTTCTGCCTGCCACAATATATCCGGCAATCGTAGCTAGTATCAACGCAATCATAGAAAAAACTGCTAAAAAAATAGTCGATTTTTCCTGTCCACGATAGATTGCGGTAACATCACGTCCAACATAGATCATACCAACTTTATCACCATTGAGTACAATTGGCATTGCTGCCATCATTAATTTATATTCATTTCTTTCTAATGTAATAACGTCGCCCTCTTGGACATTCCAATTTTCAATTCTATCAATAATTGTTTTTTCTACATCATCACTTGCTCTTTCTGCATCCAGTAAATTTCCTTGATTATCATAAACATAATAATACATTCTGCCAGTACCATCGTTATCATCAGATCCAAGAGCTTTTTTATTTTGAAAAAGAATCAAATGTTCATGCGCTTCTTCTTCTAAATATAATAATACTTCACGCTCTTGTTCTGAGGTAATCGACCAAAGCATACTCTTATGCGTACCAAAAACCAATAATATAAAAAACACCGCCATGATAACAGCATAAATATAAGTTAACCGTCGTCTTATTTTTTGAAACATCTACTATTCCTCCAGCTTATAGCCAATCCCCCGAATGGTTTGAATGATAATTTGACTATTACAAGACTCAATTTTCTTACGTAAAAATTTGATATAAGCATCAATATTATTTGAACTAACTTCCGTTTCCATTCCCCAAACACGATCTAAAAGTATATCTCGGGATACCACATTGCCACGGTTTTGCACAAAGAGATCTAATATTTGGAACTCCCGTGGAGATAATTGCACTTGTACCCCAGCTTTTTCAATCATTTTATTATTACGATTTAAGATTAAATCTCCCACGCTAAGCGTATCTTGCTGCAACTTACTGCTACTGCGTCGCCCTAAAGCTCTAATTCTTGCAAATAACTCATTGAATTCAAACGGCTTCACCAAATAATCATCTGCACCTGTATCAAGCCCGGCTACCCGATCTTCCACGTCATCCCGTGCTGTCAGCATCATAATTGCTTTTTGATAGCCATTTTCACGCAATCTTTTACAGGCACTAATCCCACTTTCAATCGGCATCATCCAATCTAAGATTAGAACATCATATTCATCATACATTGCATATTCATAAGCCATATCGCCACTAACGACCCAATCCACCGCAACTTGTTTTTGCTCCAACATATATTTAATAAGATTTCCTAACCTTTTATCATCTTCTGCTAATAATATACGCATAGTTGCACCCTCTTTTATTTCACACTTTAAAAACTAAAATCATATCCGCCTGTTTGCTCACAACCTGTAATTTTGCTTTTTCTATTTCTGATAAATTCAAATATTTATCCTGACGAATAAACAAATATGCACTTCCGTTTCTTTTCACAAGGTCAACCACGTTGGCATTCAATTCCTTACCAGCGATTCCTGTATAGTAACAAAAACCTGGACGATAGAATTTTTCAACATAAACGGGAATATTTTTATCTTGATATACACGATTAAAAGCGGTGGCAATTGTTTTCACTGATACAAATTCAACAACAGCAGGAAAAATATGATTCATCAAAACCACAACAAACATCATCATACCGACAATTAAGGTTCCAATCGAATAACTATTTTTCTTTTTGTAATTTGCTAATATGATACTTACTGACATGATTCCTAACACAATACCCAAATACCAAATTCCTGCAATCACTTCACCAATTTTAAGATAAGACAGTATTGCCAAAGCCATCACGAGCACAATACTCATGCTAATAAAAACAGCGGTTGCCCGCGTGAAGCTTTTATTTAAATTCAACGTTAATAAGCGATCAATATACCAACCAACAAGCAATGCGATAGCTGGATACATCGGTAATATATAAGAAATCAGTTTTGTTTGAGAAATACTAAAGAATATAAAGACAGCCATCGACCAGCTAAGTAAAAACAATAAGATATTTCCTTCTTCGCTTGATCGATTTTGAATACCGACTTTAATCGCTTGTCCCAGAAACATCGACCAAGGAAAAAAGCCGAGGATTAAGACCGGAATATAATAATACCAGTTACTACCCGAAGCATGTTCTGCTTGTAAAAAACGCGTGATATTATGAAAGCCTAAAAAAGTATTGATAAAATCCATGCCATGCAATTGATACATTTTTACATACCAAGGTGCAAAAATCACAAGAACAATTGCCAGACCTCTTCCTAACTTCATTTGCAATAGCTTGCAAATTTGCCCCGTCAACAATAAATGTATTCCTATAATCATTCCTGGTAATACGAGACCAATCGGTCCCTTTGTCATTACAGCCAACCCCATAAATAAATACATCAACGAATACTTATTTTTTAGATACGCTAACAAAGCTACACTAAAAAAACAAGTCAAAGTTACATCTGTTACTGCCGCTTTTCCTAAGTAAAAAAATTCAAAACTAGTTGCAAGAATCAATGCGCCAAACAAAGCCGCTCTTCTGCTAATGATTGATTTACCAATAAAAAAAATGACCAATACGGTTATAATTGCGAAAATCGCTGATGGTAATCGTGCAGCCAATTCCCCTTGACCCAAAAGTTTAATCATTCCCGCAACCAGCCAATAATACATTGGCGGCTTATCATACCAAAAATCCCCATAGATTCTTGGTGAAATAAAATCATTATTTGCCAGCATTTCAATTGCCGTCTGTGCATAGACTGGTTCATCAGGATCGAGTAATGGTATATTCCCTAATTGAAACAGCATAATGAATGTTGTTACACCGACAATAACTAATATATTCATCCATTGTTTTTGCTTCATTTTCATTCACCTTATGCTTTCAGTAGTTTATAGTTGCAGTATACCTAACAACTCTGAAAAATAGATGAAAATAAAAAAATGTCGTAAATAGGTAAAACAATGGTAAAATAAGCTTAAGTCTCTATTGATATTAAATAGGAAGCATTTTATAGTATGGAAAATCAAGCTGTCTTATATTCTGTAGAAAATGAAATTGCAACAATTACACTCAACAATGAAGCAGTATTGCAAACCCTCTGTATGTAAACTGCTGACCACCAAGAAGAACTAAGTTCCTTTAAAGAAAACGCCTTCCAAATTTCACAGGAAAATAACCATCAATAATAATTGCATACACAATAAAAAATGACTGTTTGCAATTTTATTGTAAACAGTCATTTTTTATTGTGTATGCAAACTAAATCCTTCTTTATTTAGTTGGTACAATTTTTTCTTTAAAAACCTGCTGCCCATCTTTCAATTCAACAACAACGACAGATTTGATGGAATTATGATTTTGATCGATACTAAGCAAGCCCGTGGTTATTTGCATATCTTTTGTCTCTTCTAAAGCCTGCCGAATTTTTTCGGGATCATCGCTACCAGCACGTTTGATTGCATCAATCACAACCAGTGCCGCATCATACCCAAGTACAGCCAATGCACTTGGCTCTTGGTTATATTCCGCACGATAACTTTCGACAAATTTTACGACATGCGGATCCGTATCTTGAGGCGAGTAATGGTTACTAAAATAAGTTCCCTCTACCGCACTGATTCCAGCAATCTCAATTAATTTGGGGTCATCCCAACCGTCTGTACCCAATATTTTTGCTTTCACACCTAAATCACTTGCTTGTTTTAATATTTTACCTACTTCTTCATAATAGGCAGGAATAAAAATAACATCAGGATTCATCGCTTTTATTTTTGTAAGCGTTGCTTTAAAATCTTGATCTTTTTGTAAGAACGCTTCTTTTAATAATACTTTACCACCATGCTTCGTGAAGTTTTGTTCAAAAATGGTGGCAAGACCTTTTGAATAATCTGAACTGCTATCCACATAAATGGCCGCTGTTTTCGCCTGCAAAGTATTAATGGCAAAATTGGCCATAATATCCCCTTGGAATGGATCAATAAAGCACGTTCTAAAAATATATTTTCTCACCTCTCCATTGTCTACCGTAACTGTTGGATTGGTCGCAGTTGCCGTAATCAGTGGAATTTTAGCATCTTCAGCAATCTGTACTGACGCCAAAACATTGGAACTTGCTACCGAACCAAACACCAGTTTTACTTTATCCGTATTAATCAGCTTCGTTATCGCATTTGCTGCTTCTGAAGGCTCTGATTTGTTATCAGCAACAATAAATTTAATTTTCTTACCTAAGACACCACCATTGTCATTTGTCTGCTTAATCGCTAAATTGATCCCATTCACCGTTTGTTTTCCAACCGCAGCTAAACCACCAGTTAATTCATAATCACCACCAAGTAGGATTTCATTCGTATTGCTACTATTTTCTTTTGCTCCACATCCTAGAAATAATAAACTCATGATAGTCAAGGTAAGAACTAGGTACACCATTTTATGTATATTTTCTCTCACGCGATCTCCTCCTATAAATCAAATTTATATTAAGTTAACTGTATTTACACTTACATAGTTTGGTCTCATTTTACCATATTATTTTAAGAATTCAAAATAACATAACAAAAGACATCTACCAAGCGGCGGATGTCTTTTGCTTCATGACTCCTAATTAATCACGAGAGAATTTATCTTTAAGGATAACATCATGGGAACCACCTTCAACGATACTCGTTGAAGACACCAAGGTAATTTTTGCTTTTTCTTTAAATTCCGGAATACTAAGAGACCCACAGTTGCACATTGTAGAGCGAACTTTACTTAATGTGATACCAACATTATCTTTTAAGCTACCAGCATATGGAACATACGAATCTACACCTTCTTCAAAGGATAATTTGTTATCGCCACCCATGTCATAACGTTGCCAGTTTCTAGCACGATTAGAGCCTTCACCCCAGTATTCTTTTAAGTAATTACCATTAATTTTAACTCTATTCGTAGGACTTTCATCGAAACGAGAGAAGTATCTGCCAAGCATCATGAAATCCGCACCAATTGCAAGGGCTAATGTAACATGATAGTCATGCACAATCCCACCATCAGAACAAACTGGAATATAAACGCCAGTTTCTTTAAAATATTCATCGCGCGCTGCAACAACGTCGATAAGAGCAGTTGCCTGACCACGACCGATACCTTTTTGTTCCCGTGTAATACAGATAGAACCGCCACCAATACCAACTTTGATAAAGTCAGCCCCAGCGTCTGCTAAGAAACGGAAGCCTTCTTTATCAACTACGTTACCAGCACCAACTTTTACTTCCTCGCCAAAGTTTTTATGAATATATTCCAACGTAATTTTTTGCCATTCTGAGAACCCTTCTGATGAGTCAATACAGAGAACATCTGCCCCCGCTTTAATTAAAGCAGGAACGCGTTCGGCATAATCGCGCGTATTGATACCAGCACCAACAATATAGCGCTTCTTAGCATCAATTAATTCATGCTCATTTTCTTTGTTATCAGAATAATCTTTTCTAAATACCATATACGTTAGCCGTTGATCTTTATCAATTAATGGTAACATATTCAACTTATGTTCCCAAATTAAATCGTTTGCTTCTTTTAAAGAAGTATCTGCATTCGCATGAATCAATTTACTAAAAGGGGTCATAAACTCTTCCACTTTTGTATCTTTAGTCATTCTGCTCACACGATAATCACGACTCGTAACAATACCAACCAATTTACCAGTAGGCGTGCCATCATCAGTAACCGCCATCGTAGAATGACCAGTTTTTTCTTTTAACGCAAGAATCTCCGCCAAAGTTGTTGTTGGTTTTATGTTAGAGTCACTACCAACAAATCCTGACTTATAATTTTTAACTCTAGCGACCATATCCGCTTCACTTTCAATGGATTGAGAACCATAAATAAAAGAAACGCCGCCTTCTTTTGCGAGGGCAATCGCCATTTTATCATCAGATACCGCTTGCATGATTGCCGAAGTCATCGGAATATTCATTGTAATTGCAGGTTGTTCACCTTTTTTATATTTTACAAGTGGAGTTTTTAGACTTACCTTACTTGGAATACACTCTGCGGAAGAATATCCGGGAACTAATAAGTATTCTCCAAAAGTATGAGATGGTTCACTGAAATAATATGCCAATTTATACCCCTTCTTTACTTAAAATTTAATCTTACAGCTCATTTGATATTGTTTTGTATAATACTACTTTTTTATAAAGCTTGTCAACAATTTAATCCAGTTTTTTTCTAATAAATACAAAAGTATTTTCATGGTGCAATATCGTGTTAGACATCCTTTACATCTATCATTTTTTATCGTTATTTTGTATATATAAAAATACCTAAACAAAAACACATATATTACAATAGATCTTCTAACCACTAGAAATCGCCCTATGAATTCCTAGCTTTCATCGAGGGGGGATTCCCTTGACCACTCACACGAATGTACATAGAATGGAAACCAGCAATTACTGAGCCAACCGTATTACTCAGCAAATCTAAATCCGTATCTTGAAGACTTGGCTGGTTCAATATTTGTGGTTTCATCATCGTATCTACTGCAAACTCCAGTATTTCGTAAAAACTCCCAGCTGCCATACCGATAGCGGTTACAAAAATAAAGGTTACCCATCTTACTTTCATAGTGCTTTCCATAAAGCACATGATTATTGCATAGAAAAATAAAGCCAAAGCATATGCAGCAAACATATGTTGTATTCTATCAAAAAACGGTGATAGCGCATAAAGGTTGCAATAAAAACCGAAGAAACCATCGCCGATGATAGAGATTACCACGGCTAGCCGAATATAATAGTTAATTCTCAGCTTATAAATATACTCACAAACCGTAAATGCAAGCCAAAAAATTGTTGTACCAACAATGTTACCAATAAAGTCACGGTTGCCTCTACTAACGATTCCCACCAGGCTAAAACCTTGGACAAAAATGATTACGAGAAGTAAAATAAAACCTTTATTCTGAAAAGTATTCATAGCTTCAGCTCCAATTGTTTTAATGAACGGGATCGTTCCAATTCCATAATATTATCTCCATTAAGCGGAATAATAGAAGCTTTATTTCTATTTCATTGATAATCTTCATATACATTTTAATAGGTTCTAGCTAATGGAGGATTATGATGGTTTTTTTATATGCTATGTTAGGCGTTCTCTGTCTTGGCATTGCCCCTTTATTTGGCAAAACAGCTTTGGCAAATGTAAGTCCTATGCTTGCCTTTTCTATTCGTACACTCATTGCTGCATTATTAGCAATTGTATGGTTGACATATAGCAATTACAATGATCATATAACGAAGTTACCTTTATCTTTTTGGATTGCGATTAGTATCGAAGCATCCTTAGCAGCCTTTTTAGGTGACTTGGCTTATTTCTATGCACTCCAGAAAGGCAATATTGGCGAAGTATCACTTATTCTATCTTGTGCACCATTGGTTACTATTATCTTTAGTCATTTCTTTTATCATGAGCCAGTGAGTCTCATTCAAATAATCGGTACCGCCCTCATCACCAGTGGTCTAATTTTACTTTTTGCAGAATAAATTGTTTGCAGTTATAACGAACAAAAGCCGCCTAAAAGGCGACTTTTATTCATTATAGTATCCACGCAACTTCTATCTAATTTAGAATTATTGTGTCCAAACTATAGACAAGCTGATCCACGCTAAAATCCACAGTAAAATCTTTAATTTAAAGCTTGTCCAAATAAAGTGTTATAATCACCCCGTGTTTTAAGCAAAAATCAATATATTTATAAAAATGCTATTGCATGCATCATATCATACCTTTATTTTTTAATTGATTGATTGCTCTTTCTTCTTCTGGAATACGAATCTTTAGTAGTAAAAAGGCATTGCAGATACTAGCGACAAAAGCTGTGATAAACGCATTACACAGTAAAGGAACACTGATCATTTCTAGTGCTACTGCTACATAATTAGGATGCCTTAAAAATTGGTATGGGCCATCACTGATCCGCTCCGCTCCTGGAATTACTAAAATTCTTGTATTCCAGCAATAGCCCAAGCTAGCAATGCACCAATAACGAAGAATTTGTGCATTTACCAGTACTATGGCCCAAATATACCAATACTTGCTTAGCACCCAACCATGCGCATAGGATTCTATTACCCAGCCGGCGATCCACCCTATATGTAACACGAAAAATAGATAATAATGATTGGCCCCGTATTCCTTGGCCCCTAAACTCATAGCTACTCGACGATTTCGCCTTGCAATATATAACTCAATGATCCGTTGACATAGTACGATCGTTAGTAAAATAACGATCATTCTATGATTACCATATAAACAATACCTGTTCTGCACTAAAACCTGGTCCCAATGCTAACATAATTCCATACTTTCCTTTCCTTATCGAATGAGAAATAAATTCTTTCATCTCAAATAAAATAGAAACACTTGACATATTCCCATACTCATACAATGTCTGAACCGCATATTGTAATACATCCTCTGATAATCCAAGACTATTTTGATATGCCTGAATAACCTTCTCACCACCTGGATGTACAACATAGTATTCTATTTTTCTTTGTTCTATATTCCAAATTGTACAACAATTTTCTATAACCGCCGGCAATAAATTCATGATAATATGCGGAATGCTTTTTGAGAATCGCACTTTCAGACCAGTTTCTACAATATCCCATCCCATAACATCTGCTGATTTAGGAAACAGGTGACTATAGCTCTTTACTATTTCGGGTCCATCTCCATCTTCTGAGATTAATACAGCCGCTGCACCATCTGCAAAAAGACTCGTACCGATTAAGTTTGCTTTTGAAAAATCATTGCGTTGGAACGTCAAACTACATAACTCTACTGCTACTAGCAATACTGATTTTCCCGTTACCGCTTTCGCCAACTCCGCCGCTCGTGCGAGTCCAGCTACCCCACCCGCACAGCCCAATCCCCAGATAGGAACGCGTTTTGTATGTTCTGCCAGCCCTAGCCTTTGAATCAGAGTTGAATCTAAGGTAGGTGTAGCAATCCCTGTTGAGGAAACAACGATAATCATACCAATATCTTGCGAATTTATTCCAGCTGATTGGATGGCAGCCAGGCTTGCTTGCTCCGCTAACTCTAATCCAACTTGCTGATAAATCAGATTTGCTTCCGCAAAGGAATGTTCCTCTTCATACCATTCCATAGGCATTGCTAAATACCGCTTATGAATATGCTTATTATCAAATACAGTAAGTAAGCGGTTTATATCCTTATATGAATGTCCAAATAGTCTAAAAGCAAAATCTTTCACCTCCTGTTGTCCTATAGAATATTGTGGGATCGCAGTACCTATCGCTTGTATTTTTGCACGCTCCACTACCTGCACCACCTTAGTTATAAGCTCTTAGTAACAACTTATTGGAATAAGGTCAAAAAAAGACCATAAATAAAACGGCTATGCAAGATGCGCCGTTTTATTTATGGTCGATAGTATTTTATTGCAATTGAAAAAACGATTTATGATGTTTTTTTTCTTTTCCCATTGCATTTCCTTGTGCAGATTCTTCTTTACTTTGACGTGGACTTGCTGCGTAGCGAATTCCAATAAACTCGGCTAGATCTTTATCTACAGTTACCAAATCACTACTATTTAGTTCCTTAGAAGAGCTTTTGCCAACTGCTTGAATGGCAAGTTGCATTTCCAAAGTACACGAATTTAAATACTTTGCTAAATGCTCCGCTGCCATATCAATATCTAACAAATCTGTCATTTTCCCTGTATATAGGGCAAGTTGGGATGGTGGCGCTTGTGGCAGTACCTTCGTAATCTGTGTATGCATTGCCGCCAAAAGAGCAACGGTTCCAATGTAAATTGCATCAGCACCTAGAGCAAGCGCCTTTAAGAAATGTCCGGGAGTTGCCATCCCCCCCGCAACAATAATACTAAATTTTTCTCTTAGCCCATTTTCGGTTAACCAAGCAACGGTTCTTACCAACGTATGCAAAGTTGGTAATCCAACATTATCTTGTAACGTTGGATTTGAAGAAGCTGTCCCACCTTCTGATCCATCTATCACGATATAATCTGCCTGTGTTTTAGCAATAACAGCCAATTCATATTCTATATAATCCGTTCCTGCAATTTTTACACCAACAGGTACATCATACTGTTCTTTCATCGCATTGACCATATTAATATAGTCTTGCGTCGTACTCTTTCCTGGCATACGAGAATAGACCGTAGCATCTTGACCTTTTTCTAAATGCCAGGCCTTGCGTAGGTGACTGCCAATATCTCTTGCCAACATTGGCTCATCCACCGCACCTCCCCAAGCGCCTTGACCAAGTTGAATTTCAATTGCATCCAAACGGCTTAATTGTTCTGGGCCACTTAATTGACCACCTCGATGATATTGCCCAATTAAAAATTTTGCTGAATCGCGCTCTTCATTAGTCACAGCTGACTCACCCGTGTTGGTAGAAGTTCCTGCCATAGCGGCGCCTTTTGCTAATGCCATCTTCATAGGTAAGCTAAGCGAGCCGCCATAAGACATCCCTGTTATCATAATCGGGATATCTAAGACCAATGGCTTCTTCGCATTTGGGCCAATGATCGTTTGCGTATTAATCATTGTATAATCCTCAGTTGGCAATTCAAATAATTGCTTGGGGTTTAATAAAATTTTATCCCATGGCGATAATACAACGGGGCTTCCTAATGGACGAGCTATCTCTTTTCCTGATTCAGCTCTCATTGCAGTTTCAAACATAGCTTTCGGTGATATTTTTTCTGCGGCTGTTACCATAAGAAAAAGATTATCAGAATAGCCTTCCGTAAACATTTTTTTAACAGTATCATCCATTGCTGGATTCGTTAACTTCGTCAATAGCCAATTCATTAACATAAATACACCTCCAGAAATAGTATTCTAGATTTTATGAAAGGATATACAAGGTTTTCACAATTATGCTCAACTGATAGCCAACGATTTATAACAGTAAGAATCATAATTTTATCATTTATCAAAATTCATAAATTTAAAATAGTATCGGTTTCTTACCTTTATATAATACTAGTTTAGTTTTTAAAATGTAAAATATAAAACCAACTATATATTTTATATTTTTTAATTATAAACAAGAAAAATGGTAAGCATACTATTGTTATCTTTCCATTAACTTAGTTGAGCAAAATTTCAAGTGAAAATAAGGGGGATATATCATGAAATCACTCGCTATTGGCGATGAGGCTCCAAATTTTACTATTCTAGATCAAAATGATTCCTATATACGTTTATCTGATTTCAGAGGAAAAAAAGTACTCTTATCTTGGCATCCACTCGCTTGGACCCCAGTTTGTACAGACCAAATGAGAGCCCTTGAAGCAAACTGGTTTACGTTTGAAAAATTAAATACTATTCCTATGGGTTTCAGTGTCGATTCCGCTCCTTCCAAAAAGGGGTGGGCATCCTGTTTGTCGATTAAAAACATGAGCCTTCCTGCTGACTTTTGGCCTCATGGAAAAGTAGCAAAGGAATATGGCATATTCCGTGAACAGGATGGTTTTTCTGAGCGTGCTAATTTTATTGTGGATGAAGAGGGGAAAATATTTTGGACAAAAATTTATCCTATGGATCAATTGCCTGATATAGATGAAATACTACGCGTACTAGCAGCAGAAAAACAGTAACTACACGAAATAAACCAAACATATTTTTCAAAAATTAACGAAAAATTATAAAAGAAAGTTTGAACAGATGCACTCGTTATAATATGCTCTGTTCAAACTATCTTTTTATAAATTAGTATTCAAATTTCATATAAAAAAACAATCATTTATAATCCAATTAATTTCATAAAACCATTCATGAATTCGGGGGCTACCGTAGAAATCAACAACATTAAAGTTAAAACAATTAATACGGTAGTAAATGCCCATGCGACAATATTATACCAGTTAGAATTTTTATACTTACCCATAATAGATTCATTGCTAGCAATCAGTACCATGAAAATCAGTATCGGTGGTAACAACACTCCATTTACAACCTGAGATGCCAACATAACTGCAGTTAGTGATATCCCTGGCCATAGAGCGATCGCTGCCCCGAGCAAAATAATCACCGTATAGACTCCAAAAAATATAGGAGCTTCTTTTGGCTTTTTACTAACCCCGCTTTCAAAGCCAAAGGCTTCACAAACAGCATAAGCACTACTGAGTGGCAAAATAAATGCCGCAAGCATCGAGGCTCCGAGCAATCCAAAGGAAAACAACATACTAGCATATTTTCCCGCCAAAGGCTGCAGAGCCATCGCTGCATCTTTCACGGTTTCAATTTGAATATGATTGGCATTTAAGGTAGCGGCCGTAGCTACAACGACAAAGAATGCAATTAACCAAGTAAAAAAAGCCCCAAGCATAACATCCCAGAAGGTATATTTATAGTCTTTAGCTGTTATACCTTTATCAACGACTGCGGCCTGTACGTAAAACTGCCCCCAAGGCGTGATCGTTGTACCAATAAGACCAATAGCCATCATGAGAAAATCCGCGTCACTATGAAAGGTCGGCGTAACCGAAGCCAATAGCACTTCCTCCCAAGGAGGATTTATAATAAGTCCCGATATAATATAACTTAAAAAGGTGGCACACAGCACAAAAAACACCTTTTCAATCCGGGAGTAATTCCCCTTAAGAACCGACCACCAAACGACAAAGGCCATGATTGGTACTGCGATAATCTTATGGATACCAAACATCTCAAAACTAGTAGCAATCCCAGAAAATTCTGATGCCGTCGTACCAATATTGGCGATCAATAATACAATCATGGCAAAAAACGTCCATTTGACACCAAAGGACTCACGAATCAAATCTGATAAACCTCGCCCAGTAACAGCACCTGTCCGCGCAGAAATTTCTTGCGCAATAGCGAGACAAACCGTGCTAATCAATAGGGTAAATAATAGATCATACCCGTATGTTGCGCCAGCAGCAGCATACGTAGCAATCCCACCAGCATCATTATCAGCAAAGGCAGTAACGACACCTGGTCCCATTACTGCTAAGAATAAACTTAAACGAGTACGCATATTTTTCATCATCTACCACCCCACTTACTAAGGGCAAACCAAGAATATGTATCCGATTTGCCACGTTCTGGTATTAAAATATCAATAATATCATCTACTGTGACAATCCCCAAAATAATACCTTGTTCATCAACGACTGGCACAGCTAGCAATCCATATTTATTAATGACCTCGGCAACACGTTTGTGATCCTCTTCTGGATGGACTTTTCTCAGTTTCGTATGCATCAACTGACGCAATGTCGCCTTTGGTGATGCCACAATGAGCTCACGTAAAGACAGAACACCCTGCAAATGTTCTTCCTGATCTACCACATATAGATAATAAATAGTTTCTGCTTCTGGTGCCAGTTCTCTGAGCTGATTGATAACTTCTTCAGGCGTAAGATCTGCGGAAAAGGCAATAAATTCTGTTGTCATCAAGGCCCCAGCAGTACCTTCTTCATACTGCATAAGTTCTCGCACTTCCTCGGCATCATCCATTTCCATCAAGTTGAGTAATCCCTCTGATTTTTCTGCAGTCATTTCCACTAGAATATCTGCCGCCTCATCTGGTGGCATTTCTTCTAATAAATCAGATGCCCGCTGTTCATCCATTTGTTCAATAATTTCAACTTGTGAATCCAAGTCCATTTCAATCAAAGCATCCACAGCTTGTTGGTCATTTAGCTTCTCAATAAAACCAGCACGTGTTTTGTAATCCATTTCCTCTAGTAAATCCGCAATATCCGCAGGATGCAATTCGCTAACCTGTTGCTTCTCGCGATTCAGTTGAAGAAAGGAATTCCAGCTTTCTAATGGTTTAATATACTGTAAACCCAATAAGTTATTTTGATAGCCATTGACTAAGAACTCCAATCCTAGACGACGGAAAAGACCTCTTATCCCAATATCAACAGCAACCAATACCATACTTTCAAGGTTTTCCTGCACTACCCAAGACAATGTAATATCATTTACCCGCACAAGTTTAGAGCCTTTTAAATCAATAATTTGCTTATCTAAAAGCCATCTACTAATGTAAATATCATTTTCATGAAGAATTGCAGTTTTCTCTATTTCAAAATTTTCTTTTAGTCTTACTTCCTTATAACTACAACACTCTATCTGGTCAATGGGAATCAATTGATGTGTTTTTTTTATATGTTTAATCCCCACAATTTTTGGATAAGTCCCTTCCCATCGTACCGCCATATCTCTTATTTTACCGATATTCCGGCCACTTTTATCATAGACAGGCGTACCTAACAACTTGCTAAAGTAAAACTCTCCTAACACTTTAACTTGATTCATAATTGATTACTCCTTTTTGACTGATTCCATACTGATTTATAAGCAATTCATAATTGCCCACAACGATCTTCAGTATCAAAATCCATAAAACTTACCTCGTATAACTTCACTACCGAAAATCTGGCCATTTAATAAACTTTGTTTTACAACGAAAGGATAATATCATTCTTTATCATAATCAGTTTTAGATAACTTCATGTTAAGATTTTGTTATTTTTATATTATTATTCGATAAAATCAATCTACATATTAAATAATACACTCGTGTAAATCAAACTCCAATTGAATGCTTCTGGTTTCAGCAAGGCAACTTTTCAAGTTCCTTGGCCCATCCGCATCATCTTCTTGCCTAAAACTTTCTTCTTGATAGCTACATAAATAAGGGCCACCCTCACCACTATCCAAAGTTGCCTCACCTCCTTTTTCACGCAAAAAAACAACGCCTCTACATTTCGGAAGGCGTTGCTAAGCATACAAATACTATATTACCTTCCCCACTCGTACGAGCTTTGACACTGCATGACGTAGAATTAACAATCAGTTACTCAGCCACCTTATGTAAAACCTTAATCCGGTCATACCTGTTCTACCCATTGGCGTCTCTCGACGTTTCCGGGCAGTGGCCTATGTTCAATGCAGGAGCCTCACCTAACGAAGAATTATTTAGTTCGTTATTAGAATACTACCTTGAATAATTATTGTCAATAGATTCATTAAATTTGATTGAAATACATTAAATTTGATCAAATTTAATGTATTTCAATCAAATTATCAATTGATCCTTATTTATGTTTATTAATCTCATATAATTTCACGTTTTCATCAAATTGCTAGCAATTTTAGGTCATATACTGTAATTAGTTTTTACAACTATACTATAGAAACTCAACATAAAAAGTTGTC
>JARBTT010000019.1 GCA_029240055.1 Anaerosinus sp. | reverse complement strand
TATTAATTTCATTCTTACCAGAATTTAGCTTTGATATACAAAAAGGGTGTAATCAAAAGAGTTCTTTTGATTACACCCGCTCTATGATTTCTATTACTTGTTAGAAAACTTATTCGTAGCCATTAAACGTGCTTTGGCACGATTTAAAGCGGCTTGAGCACGATTCATATCAACATCAGTTTTCTCTGCATTGACGCGCGCTAAAGCTCTATCATATGCTTTTTGCGCACGATCTACATCAATTTGTTCAGGTAACTCTGCATTCGTTGCAAGCACTGTGATTTTTTTTGGTTGAACCTCAATAAAACCACCGCTTACTGCGATTAAGTGTTCACCTTCATCTGTTAATACTCTCATTGGCGCTGGCACAAGTCCAGCGATTAAAGGAGCATGGTTAGGCAAAATACCGAGTTCGCCATCCGTACTTCTTACAATCAGCATATTAATATCTGTTGTATAAACGACTCTTTGTGGAGAAACAATTTCTAGCTTAATTTTGTTAGCCAATTGTTATTCCCCCTTCATTTTACGAGCTGCTTCTAATACCTCATCAATGCTGCCCACCATGTAGAAAGCAGCTTCTGGGATATCATCATGTTTACCTTCTAAAATTTCTTTAAAGCCACGAATTGTTTCTTTTAGCGGTACATATTTACCAGGAGAACCAGTAAATACTTCTGCTACGAAGAATGGTTGGCTCAAGAATCTTTGGATTTTACGCGCTCTAGATACAACAAGTTTATCATCATCAGATAATTCTTCCATACCTAAGATTGCGATAATATCTTGTAATTCTTTATATTTTTGTAACACTACTTGAACGCCACGTGCTATATTGTAATGTTCTTCCCCAATAACATGTGGATCAACAATACGTGAAGTAGAATCAAGTGGATCCACTGCTGGATAAATACCAAGTTCAGCGATTTGACGAGATAAAACCGTCGTTGCATCCAAATGCGCAAATGTTGCTGCTGGAGCAGGGTCAGTTAAGTCATCGGCAGGTACATATACTGCTTGTACAGAAGTAATGGAACCTTTTTTCGTCGAAGTGATACGTTCTTGAAGTGCACCTACGTCAGTTGTAAGTGTTGGTTGGTAACCAACGGCAGATGGCATACGACCAAGTAATGCGGATACTTCAGAACCAGCTTGGATGAAACGGAAAATGTTATCTACGAATAGAAGTACATCTTGCCCTTGTACATCACGGAAGTATTCAGCCATTGTAAGACCAGTTAAAGCTACACGCATACGAGCACCAGGTGGTTCATTCATTTGACCATATACGAGTGCTGTTTTATCAATAACGCCTGATTCAGTCATTTCTGACCATAAGTCATTACCTTCACGAGTACGCTCACCAACACCGGCGAATACGGAGTAACCACCATGTTGTGTTGCAATGTTATGGATAAGTTCCATGATCAGTACTGTTTTACCAACACCGGCACCACCGAACAAACCAACTTTACCACCACGAGAATATGGTGCGATTAAGTCAACTACCTTGATCCCTGTTTCCAAGATATCAGTTGAAGTTTCTTGCTCGTCAAATTTAGGAGCTGGACGGTGAATTGGCCAGAATTCCTTATTTCCTACTGGGGCTGGATTATGGTCAACAGTTTCACCTAAAACGTTAAATACACGCCCAAGTGTTTCAGGGCCTACTGGAACACTAATAGGAGCTCCAGTATCTTCTGCTCCCATACCACGAGTCAAACCATCAGTAGAACTCATAGCGATACAACGCGTTACATTATCGCCGATATGCTGCATAACTTCTACAGTTAACTTAATTTCTAAATCGCCTGCTTTGCCTTCGATTTTAACAGCATTTAAAATCTTTGGTAATTGATCAACAGGGAATTCAATATCTACTACAGGGCCAATAACCTGTACTATTTTACCTTTTGCCACTGCTATAACCCCTCCTTAATTCAAGGCTTCGGCACCACTCACGATTTCATTGATCTCAGTAGTAATACCAGCCTGACGAATTTTATTATAAGTTAAGACTAATTTATGAATTAAATCTTGTGCATTATCTGTTGCACTACTCATTGCTGTCATACGAGAACCAAGTTCACTCGCAGCTGCTTGCAATAGTGCAGCGTAAATCATAGTTTCTAGATATTGTGGCAATAAGTGCCCAAGCACTTCGCCAGCAGATGGCTCATAAATATATTCGCCATTTTGTCCAGCTTCTTGTCCCTCAATACCTGTAAACGGCAATAATTTTACCGTTGTTGGAACGACGTTAATGGTAGAAATAAATTTGGTATACACCATATAAATTTCATCACATTCGCCTTTTGTGAATATATCAATTATTTTAGATGCAATACCTCTTGCATCTTCATAAGTCGGTCTTTCACTAAACCCTGCATACTCAGCAGTAATAGAATAGCCACGATTTCTAAAATATTCGTTAGACTTTCTACCTACAGTGACGAGATCCGCCTCGCTTTTGCTTGAAAGATTTGCCACAACTTCTTTGAAGACGTTGCTGGCATAAGCCCCAGCCAAACCTTTATCAGAGGCTAATACGACATAAACTTTCTTGTCGACTTTCCGTACTTCAAGTAGTGGATGACTTACTTCACCTGCATTTGCAGCGACATCATTCAATACTTGACGCATTTTATCTGCATATGGTTTGTTTGCCGAAGCATTTTCCTGAGCTCGGCGCAGACGAGCTGCAGCAACCATTTTCATGGCTTTAGTGATTTGCTGAATGTTTTTTACACTCTTTATCCGCCGACGGATATCTTGTAAATTAGCCAATTAAAATCACCTCGCAGCTTCAATTACGCTTCTTTTTCATAGGAAAAAGTATCTTTAAACTCAGCGATTGCTTTCTTTAAAGCACCTTCTATTTGATCATCAAGTTTTTTCTGTTCAATGATTGCTTTACCGATTTCAGGGTGGTTAGCACGCATGAATTTCAAGAAAGAACTGTGGAAATTAACAACGTCTTTGACAGGAACATCTTCTAAATAACCCTTACCAGCTGTATAGATCACCATAACTTGTTCTTCAACAATAAGTGGAGAATATTGTGCCTGTTTCAAAGTTTCAACCATTCTAGCACCACGATCTAATTGTGCTTTCGTTGCTTTGTCAAGATCGGAGCCAAATTGAGCGAATGCTGCTAACTCACGATATTGTGCAAGGTCAAGGCGCAGACTTCCTGCTACCTGTTTCATTGCTTTGATCTGTGCAGAACCACCAACACGGGATACAGATAAACCAACATTGACTGCTGGGCGAACCCCGGAGTAGAACATTTCACTTTCAAGCATGATTTGACCATCGGTGATAGAGATAACGTTTGTAGGGATATAACCAGAAAGATCGCCAGCCAATGTTTCGATGATCGGAAGTGCAGTAATTGAACCTGCGCCTAATGCATCAGAAAGTTTTGCTGCTCTTTCTAATAGACGGGAATGTAAGAAGAATACGTCCCCTGGATATGCTTCACGACCTGGTGGTCTACGAAGTAATAAACTCATTGCACGATAAGCTGCAGCATGTTTGGATAAATCATCATATACACAAAGAGCATGACCACCTTTGTACATGAAATGTTCAGCCAAAGTTACACCAGCATAAGGAGCTAAGTACTGCAAGGGAGCACTATCGGAAGCAGTAGCTGCAACAACGATAGTATATTCCATGGCGCCGTTATCTTCTAAAGTTTTAACTACACGAGCAACTGTAGAAGCTTTTTGACCGATTGCTACATATACGCAGATACAATCTTGACCTTTTTGGTTAATGATTGTATCAATAGCGATAGCAGTTTTACCAGTACCACGGTCACCAATGATAAGTTCACGTTGTCCACGGCCAATTGGTACAAGAGCATCGATTGCTTTGATACCAGTTTGTAGTGGTTGATGAACTGATTTTCTATCTGCGATACCAGGAGCTGGATATTCGATAGGTCTTACCGTATCAGTTGCGATTGGACCTTTACCATCGATAGGTTGTCCAAGTGCATTAACAACGCGACCGACCATTGCATCACCAACAGGTATTTGCATAATACGAGCAGTTCTACGAACTGTATCGCCTTCTTTTACTAGAGTTTCACCGCCGAGAATAACCGCGCCGACGTTATCTTGTTCCAAGTTAAGAACAAGGCCAAAAACACCTTTATCAAATTCAAGTAATTCCCCGGACATAGCCTTTTCTAAGCCATGAATACGAGCAATACCATCACCAACTTCGATAACAGTACCAATATCATCAACATTAAGGTCTACTTGATAATTTTTAATCTGTTCCTTAATGATTGCTGTTATTTCTTCTGGATTCATTTTCATACTACTCTGTCACCCCAATCTTAACAATTTAATTTGTCAATAATTGTGCTTTTAACACTTGCATTCTACGCGTTACACTGCCATCAATCAGCTTATCACCGATTTTCACAACAACGCCGCCTAAAATACTTTTATCTATTTTTGTTTTGATAACAACCGTTTTACCAGTTGTTACACTTAATTTTTTCACTAATTGAGCTTCTTGCTCTACATTTAATGCACAGGCAACAGTAACTTCTGCTTCGACAATATTTTGCGCAGCATTTGCTAGTGCTGTGTATTCACCAAGGATCTGTTTTAATAAACTTTCGCGACGTTTATCTACTAACAACAATAAAAAATTATAAACAACTTTAGCTAGTTTACCTTGAAATAATTTAGCAATCACTTCTTTTTTTGCTTCTGGTTTGATGCGCGGATGATTGATGAAATTCGTCAAATCAGCTTGACTATACACAGTATTTGTTACTTCCACCAATTGCTCACCAAACTCAGTTAATTGCTTTTCTTCAAGAGCCACTTCGTAAATCGCCCTTGCATATTTCTGTGCTAACTGAGTGGTTAGCATGGTAGGCCACCTATTTTCTCTGCATCTAATTTATCGATGAATTCGCTCACTAATTGTTCGTTTACTTTTTCATCAATGTTGCTAGTAATAATCTTAGCAGCTGCTGCCATGGATAAAGCTACTACTTCACCCTTAAGTTTAGCTACTGCAAGTTCACGGTCGCGATCAATATCAGCTTGAGCGGATTTACGCATGCGTTCAATCTCAGCTCTTGTTTCGGCAATACCAGCTTCTCTTTCCTCAGCAGCAAGTTTCGTCGCTTTATCAACGATTTCTTGTGCTTCAATCCGAGCAGAAGCCAATTGTTTTTGATAATCTACTAATAATTTTTTTGCTGCAATTTCATCTTGTTCAGCGGATTTAATACTATTGGCGATTTTTTCTTCACGTTCTGCTAATGCTTTCATTAACGGCTTATAAGCCACTTTTGTTAAGATTACAACTAATATGAGAAAATTTAAAATTTGAGCAACTAACGTCATATTAATATCAACCATTTTTGAACCTCCTTATCTAGCGCGTATCGCGTATAAATTGGGCGACGGCAAAGGATGCTGTCGCCCCATACATCAATCGTCAATTATTTAATTAGTGGATTTGCATATAACATAACGATAGCGATAACTGCTGCGATAATAGGCACAGCTTCAATTAAACCTACGGAAATAAGAGTGTTAATGAATAATACATTTTTTGCTTCTGGTTGACGAGTTAAACCTTCGATAAATTTTGAAGTTACAAGACTGTTACCAATACTTGCACCTACTGCTGCTAATCCAATTGCTAAACCTGCTGCTAATAAAGCTGCTACTACCATAATTGAGTGTTCCATTAATAAAATCCCCCTTAAAATAAATAAGTTTTTAAATTTTTTGATGATATCATTTAATCGTGGTGATCGTCTTTTACAGCGTTCGCCAAATATGACATAGATAACATCGTGAATATAAAGGCTTGAACAACACCAACAAAGATACTGAAAGCAAGCCAAACGACACTAGGCACTGGCATCCAAATTGGCACTAACATCAACAAGATAATAATCAATATTTCCCCTGCTAGAATGTTACCAAATAGACGAAAGGCAAGAGTAATCGGTTTTGCTACTTCTTCAATGATATTAATGATGACAAATAGGGCAAACGGTTGAAAGAAATGTTTGATATAATTCATTCCTTTAAAATAAACGCCCAAGATATGTAACATCAAAACTATCATCAAAGCTAAACCAAATGTAGTGTTCACATCACTTGTAGGCGATGTGAGGGTTGGTATTAGACCCAACCAATTTGAAATGAGGATAAACAAGAATAAGGAGATAATCAGCGGTGCCAATTTTCTACCTTTTGGACCCATAGTTGCATCGATCTGATCGAGCAATGCAGACATAATCATCTCAAGCACACTTTGCCAGCCCGTCGGAACTAACTTCAAATTGCGCGTAGCCATAAAAGCTATCAAGATAACGACTGCCATTGCCAGCCAGGTCATGTACAACGTATCCATGTTGAAGCTGAAACCAGCTATCTGTGCTACGTGATGAGCACCGATTTCATGCATACATACCACTCCCAAGTTATGTAATCATTTTTTATTATTAGCATTACTATTGTAGGCAAATACAATAGCATTTACCATCATAATCACAGAAATTAAAAAGAGTCCTATAACAACCGCCCAAAACATCTCTACCGATATGCGGATTGCCATAATTAAGGTTCCAAGAATGAGAAACAATCTGATTACCCAACCAAATTGCATACTCTTTTTTGCTTCGTCTCCACTTAGATCAGCACTCTTTGTTATTCTGTAAGCAATGATAAACCAACAAGCCCCACCAACGATACAGCCAGCAATTATAGGCATAACAAGATATGCCTTTCCCAATACATACGCACCAAGGCCACATAAAAGTAAGCTAATTACAGTCTGAGTCAATATACACTTCATGCACGCTAATAAATCTTTCATATTCCTCCTACAAACAGTTTTTCCAAACTATAATAGTAAAGAATACCCTGCCTAAATAAAATGAAATAATACCCACAGTCCTAACATTTTGAAAATTCTGAACAGGACCTTACACTTAGACCTTTGCATCTTGTTCGACAAAAGATCAGATTTTCCTGCCGCCTTTTTCATTGTTTTTGCTAAAAAGCCTTCATTTCTAGGACTTTTTTATGAAATCTATATTTTTTCACGCTTCCATAAACAATACCATATAATATAATAAGTATTACTTATGTTTATATAACGTTAGTAAAATATAAAGTTCATTTATCATAATGCCTTTATAATTATACCATATTATTTATTTTTGCCAAGTAGTTTTTGGTAGGTAGACCACATTGCGGTAATAAAACCTAAAATAATGCCGATAATTGTCGCAAATGGGCTAGTGGAAAACTTCTCATCGATGTAAATTCCCGCATAAAGACACACCCCAATTATCACTGCAAAACTAATGCCTAACCCCGAAGCAAAGCTAAGAGCCTGTAAAGTGGATTGTGTTTCATCTTTATTTTTTCCTTTTTTATCCACATTATTCGTCCTTTCATGGATTCTTTGATTTTGAGCTAAAAAAGCTGCCGCAAATTCAATTTTGCTAGCAGCCTTTATGATCTATATTATACTTCAAATGAATCTGGTTTATTTGCAATTAAACCATGTTTCCATAAAATCGCTTCCACAATACGTCTTGAAGCTTGTCCATCACCATAAGGATTGCAAGCATTCGACATTTTATGATACGCAGCTTTGTCTGTAATCAACACCTTCGCTTCGCTATATACACGCGCTTTATCCGTACCAATTAATTTTACCGTACCCGCATCAATAGCTTCTGGACGTTCGGTCGTATCACGCAGAACCAAGACTGGTTTGCCAAGCCCAGGCGCTTCTTCCTGAATTCCCCCGGAATCTGTTAATACCAAATAAGAACGTGCTAGTAAATTTGCAAACGGTTGATAATCAAGTGGATCGATCAGATGTACTCGATCTATTCCGCCTAGTTCACTTTCCACAACTTCACGCACTTTAGGATTTTTATGAACTGGAAAGACGATTTCAACATCAGCAAATTCATTGACGATATCGCGTAATGCCTGGTATACATGGCGCATTGGTTCGCCCAGATTTTCCCGACGATGGGTTGTCACGAGCACCACCTTTTTATTTTTGTAATCAATACTTTTTAAGAGCTCATTTTCAAAGACAAAATTTTCATCTACAGTTTTTAAGAGGGCATCAATCACGGTGTTACCAGTAACAAATACGCTTTCACCTTTGATATTTTCTTCAGCCAAATTATCACTTGCCGTACTCGTTGGTGCAAAGTGCAGATCAGTTAATGATCCCGTTAATTTACGGTTCATTTCCTCCGGGAACGGTGAATATTTATTATGCGTTCTCAGACCTGCCTCTACATGACCAACCTCTGTTTGATGATAATAAGCAGCAAGCGCACCGGCAAAGGTTGTTGTCGTATCCCCATGTACCAATACGATATCCGGTTTTTCTTGTTCTAATACTGCGTTTAACCCTTGCATCGCCTTGCAAGTGATATCAAATAAAGTTTGGCCTTGCGCCATAATATCAAGGTCATGATCTGGTTTAATATGAAATAAGTTTAACACTTGATCCAGCATATCCCGATGTTGTGCCGTTACTGTTATCACCGGTGTGATCATCTCTGGATATTTTGCTAGTTCTAAAACGACTGGCGCCATTTTAATTGCTTCCGGTCGCGTGCCAAACACAGTCATCACTTTAATTGGTTTCATAAATAAATCTACCCCTCTCTTACACTTTGGGAACTTTTATTAGCTTCATTGTCTATTGTAAAACAGGCAGGCATTATGCCTGCCTTCAATAATAATTTTCCATTAACTTATCAATGTTTAATTCGTTCCAACTGACTTTTTGTGCTTTAAAATACCAAGTTTTCTTGCACCCAAAAAAATCACAAGCATAACAATGATAATTATAGCAATCGCAAAACCACTGCTTACTTCCGTTAAAGCGATCGCACTGAGTCCCAAGACACCGCTAATCACATACATGAGTAGTACCGCTTGTTTTTGCGTAAAGCCTAAATCAAGTAAACGATGATGTAGATGTCCTCTGTCTGGTTTGAAAATTGGTTTACCGCTCATATAACGTCTAACAATCGCAAACGTAGTATCTAAGATCGGTAACCCCAATGCAAAAATTGGTACAATCAGCGCAACCGTTGCTGCCGATTTAACCGCACCAATAACCGAAATACCAGCCAACATAAAACCTAAAAACATACTGCCAGTATCCCCCATAAATATTTTTGCGGGATTAAAATTATACTGTAAAAAGCCAAGTGCTCCTCCAGCAATCGCCGCCGTTAACACTGCTATTAGTATGTAATTTTGTTGCAACGCTACTAATAGAATGGTTATCGAAGCAATCGTAGAAACACCAGCTGCAAGTCCATCAAGCCCATCGATCAAATTAACCGTATTTGTCAGACCAACAATCCAAAATAGTGTGATTGGAATAGCTAAATATTCTAAATAAATCATATCACCAAATGGATCACTCACCCAGTCAATACGGATGTCAAAAAGCACCAGTACTAACGCAGCCAAAATTTGCCCCGCCAACTTTACCTTTGCCGGCAAATTTTTTAAATCGTCAATAACTCCTACAATTAAAATAATTGTACCACCGATTAATAATCCTACAATCTCAGTAGTTAAATCAACCGTAAAAAAAACTGCTACCATAAAGGCAACATATATAGCAAGACCACCCATTCTAGGAATAGGAGCAGTATGCACTTTGCGTTCATCAGGAGCATCCATCGCTCCGGCTTTCTTGGCCAAAGAAATAATTTTCGGCGTCAAAACATACGCTACCACGAGCGCAATCAAAAACGACAAAATATAATCTGGCATAAAATTAAGCACCCCTTTTCTATGCAACAAGACAATTGTACCTCACCGAAACTAGACTGTCAATGAAATAACGTGCTACCAAACCTTGTCATTTACTACTTGCAATACCCTTTACGCTTTAATTTACACACATGCAGCTTCACCAATGCATCGATATCCACCTGATACCGTTGCGTTAATAAATACATCATCGTAAAGCAACATTGCGCTACATCCAAGAGTTCCTCGGCACTGCCAATCACGACTTCTTTTTCCTTTAATGTATCATTTTCTCCCGATGCACCAGCTTTTTTCCCTAAATATTGCGTCAATTCACCAAGCTCTTCTTGGATTTTACACACCGTCGTAAGCAGAGTTACTTCTGGTAAATCTAGCTTCGGCAATGCCAAATATTTATAATTACCTTCTGTATAAATACGATATTGATTATTTTTATTGAAATGGTACCCTTTATTTTCTAGTTTATCCAAATGACGCTCAATTAATTGTGCTATCTCAATACTATAACTTTCTTCCATTACAAAAATCATCGTAACACAAGTTTGCGCTACATCCAAGAGCTCTCCATTTACCTCAGCCAATGCCCCTTGCGCCACAGATAATTCAGCAATTTCAGAGCCTTTGAGACGCTCATAAGGCAAAAAGGTCAACGTTGCCCTAGCAAGCTCTCCTGCCTCTTCAATAATTTTCAGCAATGTTGAATTAAGCGTTGGCGCCAACTGGTTCAACTTTGGTAAAGCAACTACTTCAAACATGTTAACTCCTTATCAATCAATTAAATATCATTACTAATTTTATTATTATACAAGATTTTTTATCGTTTGTATGCTGTTTCTAAGTGATTTATGACTTAATTTCTCTCCTTGCATGTTTGCCAACACGCCTCCAGCGTTTAAAAAAATTTGCTATTATCACACAAATATTAACACCAATCAAAAACATCGTCAGCATGATTGTCATTACAATTAACTCTCTTTGATAGCGTACTTGCTCCACCCTAGCATCGGTTTGCTCATCGAGCAAGGTTATTATTTGATTTAGCATCGTCACAAAGGTTTGCTTTAATTGTTCATAGGTATCATCATTGATAATACGCGCTGAAAAATCCTTGCTCGTTTCACCAATGAGTAACTTCTTCTGATTGTCGACCGAAATTACGCCGTTACTTGCATCAATTGCAATTTGTTCAGTGATAACCAATTCATCCGCTAACTTTTCTGCTCTTTGTAATAACTTCAGTTCCTCTAATGAGAAATGATTCGCTTCGATTAACGCATGTAAGGACACCTGCTGTCCCGTGCTATGTAAGCTAGCTTCTTCAACAATACCATACTGCCAATAAACCCCCTCATGTTCCTTCGGTCTGGGCTTTTCACCAGCTCTAATCGCAATAATATCATGATAGTATTGTTCATATCTTGGATCGTTCTTTTCAATATAATGACGAGTGTGTAACATCAAAGCAAACGTTGATTGCCTAAGTTCATTTACCAACAAATATGACGGATACCGCTCCTGATAAACATTCTCCAACCTTTGATTGATTTGATCAAGCGATTTCACTTGAAAATTCAAGAGAAATGACAAGAAAATAACGCACCCCCACATGATCAGTTTATTCTTTTTCTGTTTCACATAGTATCCCCCGCGAATTAATTTACATTTTATGATCCTGATTTCTAGCAAATAACGAAACCAGACTATTATCGAAATATTTTCCTTTATTATAACATAATTCATAGTATTATTTAGGATAAATACATATAATAGAAGCAACCTGCCGAAGAATCAAGGCTACAATAGTTTTTTTTATTTTCATGATAAAAAAATATCTACTTGCTATTTTTTATAATTAATATTATCGTTAATATGTATTGAAATTTAAATTCAGGAGGATATTTTCTTATGCTCAATAAATATATTATTGGCTTTATCGGTATTGGTGTTATGGGTAAAAGCATGACACGCAATCTGATGAAGGCAGGTTATAAAGTCAACGTATACAATCGGACCAAGGAAAAAGCTACTGAGCTAGTCGCAGAGGGGGCAACTTGGCAAAACTCACCAAAGGAAATCGCAGAGTCGTGCAATGTGATCATTACAATGTTAGGTTATCCGAAAGACGTCGAAGAAATTTATTTTGGTGACCAAGGGCTCATTGAAAATTCAAAACTCGGCACTTACCTGATTGATATGACAACCTCTAGTCCGCTTCTAGCAAAACAAATTGCCCAAGTTGCCCAAAGCAACGGTCTTTATACTCTTGATGCCCCCGTTTCTGGTGGTGACATCGGTGCAAGAGAAGCGAAGCTATCCATTATGGTTGGTGGCGATGAAAAAGCTTATAACGCAATAAAGCCAATCTTTGAAGCGTTAGGAACAAATATTCAACATCTAGGTTTAGCTGGCGCTGGTCAAGATACGAAAATGTGCAATCAAATCGCTATCGCTTCTAATATGATGGGCGTATGCGAAGCAATGGTTTATGCAAAAAAAATGGGACTAGACCCAACGAAAGTCTTGGGTAGTATCTCAACTGGCGCAGCAGGCTCTTGGTCTTTATCAAACCTCGCACCCCGCATGATCAAAGGCGATTACGAACCTGGTTTTTATGTAAAACATTTTATCAAAGATATGGGGATCGCAATCGAGTCCGCCAAGGAAGCGCATTTAGAGTTACCGGGATTGACCTTAGCAAAAAAACTTTACGAAGAGCTGTCTGCTCGTGGCGGCGATCATTACGGTACACAAGCTTTAATCGAAATTCTTGAAAATAAATAACAAAAGACTCGGCGAAAATGTTCTGCTAAAGATCATTTTCACCGAGTCTTTTCTATTAGTATACCTTAGACTATTCAATGTCCTTGGGATCACATTCTACGACTGAACCATCCGTTTCTAGATAGACCACTTTGGCAATCATCGCATTTCTGATCATCCGCCGACATAAGAGACATGGTTTCCCTGAAGCAAGCGAGCCATCCGCATTAAAACCAACGATATAAATTGTAGCATGCTTCATTTTTTCGGGATCACCGTTAATAATTGCATTTTGCTCCGCATGCACCGCTTCACAAAGTTCATAGCGCTCACCTTTTGGCACATTGCCAGCTTCACGTTTACAGTAATTTAAATCCATGCAACTTACCGCACCGCGTGGAGCGCCATTATAGCCTGTGCTGATGATGATATTATCTTTTACGATTAAAGCACCATAAACGCGGCGTAAGCAAGTTGCTCGTCTGCCAACGGCTTTTGCTATATCTAAAAAATATTCTGTCCAAGTAGGACGCACGTGATTCATCATTTCACCCCCTGTTAAAAATAGAGATACCGCAGGGTATCTCTATTTTTTCTATGTAACGAAAACTTATCTTATTTTGTACCAAAGATTCTATCGCCAGCATCGCCAAGACCTGGAACGATATAACCGTGGTCATTTAGGCATTCATCTAAACTTGCTGTATAGATTTCAACATCAGGATGCTCGTCGTTTACCACTTTAACACCTTCTGGTGCTGCAACTAAACACATCAATATAATTGATTTTGCGCCTTTTTCTTTTAACATCGTAAGTGCTGCCGCTGACGAACCACCAGTTGCAAGCATTGGATCAACGACAACAAGTGTACGTTCACCAACATCACTAGGTAATTTACAATAATATTCAACTGGTTTTAACGTTTCTGGGTCACGATATAAACCAATATGACCAACTTTTGCTGTTGGGATTAAATTTACTATGCCACCAAGCATACCAAGACCAGCACGAAGAATTGGCACAACTGCAAGTTTTTTACCAGTTAATGTTTTACTTTTACAAGTCGTTACTGGAGTTTTGATTTCAACTTCTTTCAGTGGCATACTTCTCGTAATTTCGTAGGCCATGAGCATTGAAATTTCTTCTAATAATTCACGAAAATCTTTTGTACCCGTGTTTTCTTTCCGCATAATCGTCAATTTATGTTGGATCAGTGGATGATCAATTACATTTACTTTTAAATCTGCCATGTATTAATTTTCCTCCTAGTATAATGGATATTTAGTGCAAAGCTCAGCTACCATTTTTTCTGCTTGTTTTTTAACAGCAGCGTCTTCTGGCTGATCTAGAACAATTGCAATGATTTCAGCTACTTTTTTCATATCGTCTTCTTTAAATCCACGTGTCGTTAAAGCCGGTGAACCAAGACGCAAACCACTTGTTACAAAAGGGCTAAGTGGCTCAAATGGAATGGTATTCTTATTTGCAGTAATACCGATATCATCCAATGCTTTTTCCGCTACTTTACCAGTTAAATTTTTAGAACGAAGATCAACCAACATCAAATGATTGTCTGTACCACCAGAAACAATGGTAAAGCCTTTTTCAATTAATGTGTTTGCCAATGCCTGTGCATTTTTAATGATTTGTTCCTGATATTGTTTAAATTCATCAGATAACGCTTCCTTTAAAGCAACTGCTTTTGCCGCAATAACGTGCATCAAGGGACCACCTTGGATACCAGGGAATACAGCTTTATTAAATTGCTTGCCGAATTCTGCATCCTTGGTCAAGATCAGACCGCCACGAGGACCGCGTAATGTTTTATGCGTAGTCGTTGTAACAACATCAGCAAAAGGAACAGGATTTTGATGAAAACCAGCTGCAACCAAGCCAGCAATATGTGCCATATCAACCATTAAGTATGCGCCAACTTTTTTCGCAATTTGACCCATTTTTTCAAAATCAATGCTTCTTGCATAGGCACTCGCACCAACGACGATCATTTTAGGTTTACATTCCACCGCTATTTTTTCTACTTCTTCATAATCAATACGGTTTGTATCCTCTGTCACACCATAAGGAACAATATTGAAATATTTACCAGACATATTAACAGGGCTACCATGTGTTAAATGTCCGCCATCTGTCAAATTCATCCCCATAACCGTATCACCTGGTGTTAACAAAGCAAAAAACACTGCCATGTTTGCTTGTGCGCCGGAATGTGGTTGTACGTTAACATACTCTGCCCCAAAAAGTTCTTTGGCACGGTCAATCGCTAATTGTTCCACTACATCGACACATTCGCAACCACCATAATAACGTTTGCCTGGATAGCCTTCCGCATATTTATTTGTTAGCACCGACCCTTGTGCTTCCATTACCGCTGCACTAACAATATTTTCAGAAGCAATCAATTCTAATTTGTTACGTTGACGACTAAGCTCCGCATCAATTGCCTTTTTAACCTCTGGGTCAACAGTTGCCAAATTGTCTAGTAAACTCATGTTAAAATCCCTCACTTTTCTTTCTTAAACTATGTATCTATCAAACTTGATATACAGCTCGACTACCACCAATGAATTTCGGCCGAGTTCTTGCTGCAATCAGTATTGCTTGTCCGATCGTTTTCGTTTGAAGGCGAACCGGCACAGCCACGCGTTTTAAATGCATCCCAATCAGCGTCGCCCCAATATCCAGTCCAGCATGAGCAATAATTGTTTCTGCCACTACAGGATCACTATAGCTTTTCATCGCCTGCGCGGCAAGCGCACCACCAGCCGTTGGCGCTGGCATTACTTCAACCTGCTCCAAATCATACTCTTGCATTACCGCACGTTCAACTACGAGTGCACGATTCAAATGCTCACAACATTGAATCGCCAAGAAAACACCAGCTTGACTCGCGATTTCCTGCAAAGAATGCATAAGTGTCTCTGCTGCTTCTTTCGAACCAGCCGTGCCAATTTTTGAACCAACGACTTCACTTGTTGAACAACCAACAACGATAATTTGTCCAGCCTTAATACCAGAAACGTCGATAAGTTCAGTGATAGCTGCCTGCGACTGCTTTCTGATTGCTTCTAAATCCATAACGCAAGACTCCTAGCTTATTTTTCTAGTGCCATAATTTTATTTACACGACGCGCATGACGATCACCAGTAAATTCTGAAGTCAACCAAGCTTTTACGATTTCGCAGGCTGGTCCGACGCCAATGACACGTTCACCCATCGCTAAAATATTTGCATCATTATGCTCCCTGGACATTTTGGCCGAGAAAACATCATGACAAAGTGCTGCACGCACCCCTTTGATTTTATTCGCAGCAATAGAAATGCCAATTCCAGTACCACAAAGTACGATACCTTTATCAGCTCTACCATTTACTACGCTATCAGCAACTTTTTCAGCGATATCTGGATAATCAACTGCTTCATTACCGAATGTACCAACATCGTCAATTTCAATCTTCATTTCAGTTAAAACTTTTTTGATTTCTTCTTTTAGATTTACTGCACCATGGTCACTACCAATTGTTACTTTCATGTCTGCTACCCCCATCAAAAACATCTTATGATATCCTTTTATTTTAAAGTTTTTTTGCTGATAAAGCTACCACTTTAGGCCATATTTTCTCTAAATATTTCTGAATACTTTTTGCACAATCTTGATAAACGGCTTCATTCCCACCAAAAGGATCTATCACATCTACTCTTTCGCCTGCATACTCGGGCAAAGTAAAGACTTTCCCCTCTGCCTGCCCAGCTCCATTTAAGATCGCTATTTTATGTCCCTTGGTCATTGTTAGCACCAAATCTGCTGACGCAATACAATCGCCAGTTACTTGCCTTGCTAAATGATTATCTAATCGTAATCCACTTGTCTGCATCGCCAGACAAGAATTTTTTGAAGCGCGGCTTCCCGGCATCGCAGACAGACCAGCCGAAGATACCGTTATAGTATCTTCCAATTGATTTTTTACTATTCGCGCGCGAAATAAAACCTCGGCCATTGGACTACGGCAGGTATTCCCTGTACAAACAAATAAAACTTTAAACACCGAACTTCACCCTCTAATAGCAAAATCTACTACTATTTTAACACAAACTTTGTATGAATAAAAACCATTATGAGATTAAATGCCAGAGCATATTTCCCCCTAGCAAAATCAGAACGATTCCGCCCACTTGCTCCGAACGCTCACCCAATAATTTGCTAGCCTGCTTGCCGAGGCTCAAACCAATGGTCGAAATAGCAAAAATAACACTACCAAGAATGACATTGAGCTTGATCAGATCAACTTCCATCATCCCAAAGCTAAAACCTGCTGCCAGTGCGTCAATACTAACGCTAAATGCCAGCACGATTAGCGTCCAACCTTTTAACGGATTCTTCTTTTTGTGCTTTAATTTGTCTTCCTTACCAAAACTTTCCTTTAGCATCAAGATCCCCAACCCAACCAATACACCCGCGCCAACAATGCTTGCACAATTCTCCATAATCAACACAGGAGAACCGCTGTACACGCCTAGCCTATCGACAAATCCACCTAAAAATCGGCCAATATTATATCCTGCAAGCAGCATCACAATGTGAAACATCGCAAAAACAAAGCTTGCCTTAAGAATAACACTACGCTTGATCCGATTCATACCAATTAAAATTGCTACTGAAAATAAATCCATTCCTAATGCTACGCTTAAAATGAAAATCTCTGCACTTGCCAAAAACGCCACCTCGCTCTTTCATTTATCTGAGCTTCAAGCATAACTTATACACTTTATAGATTTATTATTCGGTAGCCACTCGCCTTATGCATACGATTCATAATTGCTAGCCCAAGCCCGACCTCTGCTGTCCCCTCAGCAAAAATCACATCCACCTCAGTTTGGTCAAATTTACGCAAAGCCTCGTAAAGATTCGTCGCAATTTCGCTCATTTTCTCACGACTGCCATAAACTGCAATAGCAACATCCGCTGGCAATTCTTTAGCCGTTTCACTACTGACAACAGCACCAATTTTCTTTCCTTCGGCTTTTGCTTTCGCAATTTGCGTAAGCAAACCTGCGACCATTTTTCCTTTTGCACCCTCGAGCATAATCATCGGTGCTTTTGGTGCATAGTGTGTATATTTCATTCCCGGTGCTTTAGGAATACTGTTTTCCCCAACTAAAGCAGGATCCAGTTTTACTTCACCGACAACCGCTGCTAACATCTCTAGCGTAATCGCGCCAGGGCGAAGTACCGTTGGAACCGCACTGGTACAATCGACAATCGTAGATTCCAAACCGAACTTACAGCTGCCATTATCAACAACTGCACCGATTTTACCCTGTAGATCTGCCAAAACAGCTTGCGCTGTGGTCGGACTAGGTCTACCCGAGGTATTGGCACTTGGTGCCGCTAGCGGAACCCCAGCCAAACGAATCAGCTCACGAGCAATTTCATGATTCGGCATCCGGATGCCAACTGTATTCAGTCCCCCCGTTACTGCGTCTGGTACAATTCGATTGCGATTTAAAATAATCGTAATTGGCCCAGGGCAAAATGCCGCGATGATTTTGCGCGCTGTATCACTGATATCATGCGCTAATTTATCTATTTCAGCAAAATCAGCTACATGCAAAATAAGTGGATTATCGGAAGGTCTACCCTTTGCTGCATAAATCGCTTTTACTGCCTCTGTATCAAGCCCATTTGCCCCCAAGCCATACACAGTTTCAGTGGGAAATGCAACCAAGCCGCCCTTTTGCAATACTTCTGCCGCTGGCAACAAAGCCAACGCATCTAATTTATCTGTAATTGTAATTACTTTTGTTTCCATATCAAAATTACTCCCGTTTATTGATGATGACGACCCGTTCAATTCCACCATAATCTTTTAATATACTCACTTCACCAAGTTCAGCAAATGCATCCGCTAGTTTCGCCACTGCTGTTGCCTGATGAATCCCCACTTCAAAGGCCATAAATCCACCTGGATTTAGTAAACTTACACCTTCACGTACCAATTTGCGATAAAAACCTAAACCATCTGTTCCACCTGCGAGCGCGCCATGCGGTTCGCATTTTACCTCTGGCTGTAAACCTTCGATATCGCTATCTGGAATATACGGTGGATTGGAAATAATCGCATCAAACAATTGATCCTTGACAGGGCTATAAACATCGCCATGAAAAAAGCTTACCCTGTTTATCACACCGAGTTTTTCGGCATTCTCTTTTGCTACCAGGATTGCCGCTTCGGAAATATCTACCGTACTTCCTACAGCTTGCGGTAAATTCGCTAGTAATGACAATACAATCGCTCCACTACCAGTGCCAACATCAACAAAATTTACACTTTCTTTTTCCTTGAGCCGTTCAATTACCGCTTCTACTAATATTTCAGTATCTGGACGAGGGATCAATACCGCTGGTGATACGGCAAAGTCCAGTCCCATAAATTCTTTATAACCGATGATATAAGCAACAGGCATTCGTAGAGCACGTTTCTTGATCATGCCTTTATACCTTGCCATCTCATCCACTTGGAGTGGCTCATCAAAATGCACATATAAGTAAATCCGTTCTTTTCCCAAAACGTTGGAAAGCAGTACTTCCGCATCAAGGCGCGGAGATTCCACGCCCTTTTCTGCAAAGTACTGCCCTGTCCATTTTAAGATACTGCCAATCGTCCATACTTCGTTTGGCCTTTCCACCTTAATTAACCTGCTTCAATTTTTCACTTTGATCTGCGGTAACCAAAGCATTAATTAACTCGTCAAGCTCACCGTTCAAGACGAAATCTAATTTATGAAGTGTAAGACCGATACGATGATCCGTTACCCGCCCTTGTGGGAAGTTATAAGTACGGATACGTTCACTACGATCCCCTGTACCAACTTGACTCTTCCGATCTGCGGCAACTTCACTGCGTTGCTCTTCTCGCGCAATTTCTAATACCCGTGACCGAAGTACACGCATCGCTTTGTCTTTATTTTTTAACTGTGATTTCTCATCTTGGCACTGCACCACGACACCAGTTGGTAAATGCGTAATTCGCACCGCCGATTCAGTTCTATTAACATGTTGACCACCAGCGCCACTTGCACAATACGTATCAATACGCAAATCGTTTTGCTTGATGTCAACATCCACTTCCTCCGCTTCTGGTAATACTGCTACTGTTACCGTAGAAGTATGAATACGTCCGCTAGATTCCGTTGTCGGTACACGTTGCACACGATGTACACCGCTTTCATATTTCAATTTACTATAGGCGCCATACCCATCAATCGCAAAAGAAACTTCCTTGAACCCGCCGAGTTCTGTGTCGTTAGAATCTAAAACTTCCGCGCGCCAGCCTTGCATTTCAGCATAACGCGTATACATTCTAAACAAATTTCCTGCAAACAGCGCCGCTTCATCGCCACCAGCACCGCCACGGATTTCCACAATAACACTCTTATCATCGTTTGGATCCTTTGGCAATAACATAATCGGCAATTCCGCTTCCAAAGCTTCTTGTCTTACTCTTAGCTGCGCAAGTTCACCTTCGACCATCTTCCGAAAATCGTCCTCTAATTGCTCTTCAAACATTTCCTTTGCATCGTCAATGCCCTTACGAACTTCTTTATATTCACGAAACTTCTCTACAATTACACCAAGATTAGCATGCTCACGGCTATATTTCTGCCATTTTGTCATATCCGCAATAACATCCGGATCACTAATCATAGACTCCAATTGCATATATTTATCTTCAACTGCCTGTAATTTATCAAGCACTCTTCTTCACCTCTAACATCAGTATTATGAATTATCTACTGGTGCTGGCCTTACTGCTTCTAACGCTTGTATAGCCACTTCCACTTGATCGTTGTCCGGTTGGTTTGTCGTGATTTTCTGTAGCCAAAGGCCTGGTAAAATCGCAACCTTTACAAAAGAGTTTTCACTGCGCCCAGCAAAACGAATAATCTCATACGAAATCCCCGCCACCACTGGTAACAATACGATTCTAGACAATATTCTAACCCATAAATCGGGCCATCCTAGAAAAGCAAACATAATAATACTGACAACCATTACGATCAATAAAAAAGCCGTACCACAACGCGGATGAAGCGTACTATACTTTTGGACATTTTCTACTGTAAGTTCCACCCCTGCTTCATAGGCATGAATGGTCTTATGTTCAGCACCATGATATTGAAACACTCTTTGAATATCCTTCATCCGTGAAATTCCATAGACATAGCCCAAAAAAATCAACATTCTGAGGGCACCTTCAGCAAGATTCAGCCATAGTGGATCATTGATCACACCATGAATATATTTTGCCGCCGCCGTTGGAATGATCACAAATAAAACTATCGCCAATCCTAGTGAGAACATCATCGTCATCATGATTTCACGATTCGATAGTTCTTCGCCCTCTTCACCAGCACGTTGCGCTGAATAAGATAACGATTTCAATCCTAGAATAAGCGATTCTCCTAAAGCTATAACCCCACGCAACATCGGTTTTTTCAATATAGGATACCGCTGAGTTATAGACGAAACTTTTTCTTTTTTTACACTTATTTCACCAGACGGTTCGCGTACTGCTGTAGACACATACTCAGGGCCACGCATCATTACGCCTTCAATAACCGCTTGACCGCCAATCGATGGCTTTACTTCCACGGTATTTCCCCCTATCTAGAAAACTCTCCCCTAATTATAAATGAAGCAGAGCATCTCTGCTCTGCCAGTCATTCATATTATTGGTTATAACGTTTATTGAATTTTTCAATTCTACCGCCAGCTGTGATATCGCGTTGACGGCCAGTAAAGAACGGATGGCATTTTGAACATACATCTACATGAAGTTCTGCTTTAACGGAACCAGTTGTAAAAGTATTGCCACAACCGCAAACTACTTTAGCTTCTTTGAATTCTGGATGAATTCCTTGTTGCATAATTTTGTGCACCTCACTCTTATCCCAAAATAGGGCTATAATATTTTAAATGCCGAAGCATTTAGATAAGACTTAGCTTCCCATTTTTGGAGGTAAAGCAAGTCGCTCTTGAAAGATAACTAATAATGTAACAAACATACTCCTGTTTATTACCAGACAATTATAGCATAACGCAATATTTAGTGCAATATACATGTACGAAATAAAAAAAATAAATAATAAGCATTCTTTTCCATAGAACATAAAATTTTAACAATCTTTTTATATCACTGCTTGATGAAACAAACTAAAATCATACTTTACTTATTTTTTAGTTTATCTAATGCTTCCTTAATCTTTAATGCAACCTTTATTGATTCCCACGAGCTAGTTACGATATAAAACGTACCCAGAATCCTAACCCATGAGTTAGTAGCTATCGCTATTTCATTTGTCCACTCCGTGATTTGCTTTATCATTGCCTCACTTAACAGCGTATCTGTTTCACTTTCAATTAACTTAATTATCTCATTTGCTACAGCATCTGTATCATCATCCGTTGCTGTTATCTTTGAATCACTCATATCGAACACTCCAATTATTTATTTAGTAATGGAAGAAGAAGATATAGATTAAATAACCCCGTTACTGTAGATGTTGCGATAAACGCTGCTACAGGTGCTGATACACCATGATTAACAAGTAATTGCTTGCTAAAACCAATTGCTTTATCTTTTAAATCATCCGTACACTCCGTCGTAGATTCTTCCATTGATTGATGTTCTAATATAATGGCTTTTAACTCCCCCTTAGTCATTGCCTCCAATTGTTCCGCAGTATACTTCATTCGTAAGCCTCCTTTTTAAGTCTCAACATAAATAAATCGTAGTATACCTTATTATATATACTACGATAGCAAGGGGTTACGTTGTTTTTCTTTTATGTTTACTATTTTATTGACGTTCTTGGTTTAAACATAGACATAAAAAAAGACAACTGAATTTCAAGCTGCCTGAATTACACTGATTGGTATTGGTTGATGCCAATTTCAACACAAGTGACATCAATTATTTTATCTGACGGATAGCTCCACGTTCAGTCCAAAGAAATAATTTTAACACAAAATTGACGGAAGGTTCATCAGCAATACTGCATGACCTTTTAAACTCCCTTAGCTCATCCTCAATGTTATGTAATCGAAATCTTTCATTTCTTAAAATACTCTTCATTATTAATACTTATTTTAGCTTTCATCTGAGATGATGAATATTTTTGATTTGAATTTGTCCATTCTCCACCGTGTGCATAAGTACACTCTGCAAAACACTTAACATATTCACCATTATTCATAAGTTTTACATCAGCATCAGAAAACGCGTAAACATCTATCGCTAATCCTTT
>JARBTT010000172.1 GCA_029240055.1 Anaerosinus sp. | reverse complement strand
GGAACCTTTGAATACGTTTCCCAATCATATAGAGTATCACTTGGTGGTGTTGATACGGCTCCCCCACCATGTGTAATACTATCACCAAGTGCCGCTACCATCGCGCCATCATGCTCCACTTTAAAACGATCTGGTTCTGACCAAGCACCTACTGTTTCCAGCATGGAATTTCTTGCCCTAACCCGCCACCAATAGCTGCCCTCTTGCCGATAGGCTGTATCGTCGTAATAATCATAAGAGCTTTGTCCTGCTATAGAATCTGTTTTAATCAACGTATCTGGTGTCTTTGGATTATTATCAGCATCATAAAATACTTGCAAATCATAATCAGTTGCCCTTAAAACTGGGATCCACGAATATACTGGATAAAGTTTTGCATATGGCAACTTATCAAACTGTGTCGTAGTCTTTGGTCTAACTGGATTGATTTCCGCTTCTATTAGCAATTGGGGGCGCGAAAAATTTGTTATTGGCTGCTTATTAATATCAAGTGCCCTAACTTTCCAGTACAAACTATTAGATTCTACACTAAAAAAAGAAACATCTAACTCGTAGCCTGTCGTATAAACATTCGTTTTAGTCGTCACTATTTGACTCTTTTTCTCTGATTTTCCATCCGTAATAACCAGTTCATACATCACTGCATTCGGGATAGAATCCCAAGTAACACGAATCTTGTCTATATTCGTTACTTTTGCTGCTTCAGCCGAAGTAAGCAACATCCCCTGTACAAGCATAACTACTACTACCAAACTTAGTATACTAAAAAAATTTTTAATCATTAAACAAAAACCCCTATAAAATAATATAAACCGAGTTTTTAAACTCAGTTCATATTATACTACAAATTATTGCTTAACGGGTAATGATTCTTCCCAAACGAGTATCCGAGAAATAATTCCAAATCCATTTTAATACTACTGTTACATTGGTATGGAAGCCAGCCAAACGTAACAAATGGATTAACATCCAAGCAAACCAAGCAATAAAACCATCAAATTTCATACTGCCTTTGCACATAACAGCATCACCGCGGCCAATGGTTGCCATGCTGCCAACATCTTCATAATGGAATGTTTTCATTGGTTGACCACTCATATCACTAAAGATATTATTTACACAAACAGCTGCTTGTTGGGTTGCCACGGGCGCAATCGTTGCAAGTGGGCGTCCATCTTGTAGAAAATGTGCCATATCACCAATTGCGAATACTTCTGGACGATTTGGTAATTGTAAATATTCATTAATGATAACACGACCAGCGCGATCCATTTCCACTCCCATTTTCGCAGCTATTGGCACTGCCTTAACTCCAGCTGCCCAAATAACTGTTTTCGTTGGTACAACTTCACCACTTTTAAAAGTTAAAAAGTTGCCATCATAATCCATAACTTGCGTTTCTAAACGAACATCCACTTTTTTTCTCCGTAAAGTTTTTACCGTTGAATCACGAAGACTTTCAGGCATCATCGGTAATACCTTATCTGTTGCTTCGATTAATTTGATATCAACTTCATTAAGATCCAAATTATGATATTCTTGACGCATTACATTATACATTAACTCGGACAAAGAGCCAGCTTCTTCGACGCCAGTAGGACCACCACCTACACAAACAAAGGTTAATAATTGTTTACGTTTTTCAGAATCAGTTTCACGTGAGGCCGCCTCAACCATATTAAGTACATGATTACGAATAATAATAGATTCGTCTAATGTTTTCATTGCAAATGAATTTTCTTCTACCGTTTTCATACCAAAGAAATTTGTCGTTGCTCCAGCAGCCATGACTAAATAATCATATGTTATATTTCCAGTTGTTGTAATAATTGTTTTATTATCTAAATCAAAATCTTCAACTTCACCTAAATGAAAGTTTACATTTTTATGTTTGCGGAAAAATGCTCTAATTGGATAAGCGATTTCCTCTGGCGATAAACACGCCGTAGATACTTGATATAGAAGCGGTTGAAATAAATGAAAATTGTGTCTATCAACCACGGTAACATCTACATTTTTATCAGCAAAACTTTGTGCAACTTTAGCTCCACCAAACCCAGCTCCAACAACAACTATATGAGGTCTTTTTACATTATTCACAGTACTCATTAAATTATTCACTCCCAAATATAATTTTTAAATATAAGTCCAATCGCATAGAGCTTAAGCTATTCAAAAAAGTTTTTTCATTCAACGTCATCTATGTCATGACATAAATTATTGTATTATTCAATCAATTATTATTATGTCACTTCATCAGTCAAATGATTACAAATATCCTTAAATAGATACCTGCTTCTAAAAAATTCACTTTTCTGAAAACAACACATAAATGAAGTATGATAACATATTCTTTTATCATATCATTTGATTATGTGAATTTATTAACTATTAAGTTCAAAATAAACTCTCTATTGCTTACATATTCATTATATAAGAAAGTTAAAAAAATAACAATGTTTTTTTGTGATTTTTTTAACTTTCTTTACAAAAAAATAAAAGAACGACAATTTTGCCGTTCTTTTAGTATCGTTTTCGCTTTACTGAAGACAGAAACCCCAACTGCTCTCGATATTTCATTACCGTTCTCCGTGATATATTCATATCCTCGGCTTTTAGTAGTTCACTAATTTGTTGGTCACTCAAAGGTTTTTTCGTATCTTCCTGCTCAATCAACGTCTTAATTTTTGCTTTCACCTGACTTGCAACAAGTTCTTCGCCATTGGCACTTAGATTCGCATTAAAGAAACTCTTTAAGCTCATCACACCATGTGGTGTCTCTACATACTTATTGGCAACACTTCTACTAACCGTTGACTCATGCACTTCAATGTGATCTGCAACCGTCTTCATCAGCATCGGCTTAATAAATCTCTGACCCTTATCAAAGAACTCTGTTTGCAATCGAACAATTTCACAAACTACATTATAAAGCGTGCTGCGACGTTGTTCAATACTCTTAATGAGCCATGCCGCTGAATTGACACGTCCCTCGATATATTTTTTTGTCTCATGATCAAAATCACTCGAATTTTTATAAGCACTGTTGATATTCAAGCGAGGGATGCCATAATCATTGACCAATACAATATATTCATCATCAATTTTCCTTACCACGACATCAGGTACGATATAATCGGACTGTTCTGAGCCAAAGGCTAGACCAGGTTTTGGATTTAAGCTGCGAATGATATCGACAGCAAGCTGAATATCACTAGGCGAACACCCTAGTTTATCCGCAATATTTTTATAGTGTAAATTAGCGATTTCATCTAAATAATGGTCAAGTATTTCTGCAACTATTCCATGATAAAGTTCTTGCTGCTTTGCTTGAATCGTTAAACATTCTTGCAAATTACGTGCACCAATTCCATCCGGTTCAAAAGTTTGAATGGTATAAAGAACTTGTTGAATTTCGCTTTCACTGTGATTTACTGCAGTGGCAATTTCTTGTATTGTGCAGGTTAAATACCCATTGTCATTAATCGAACCTACAATATACTGTGCGATCTCACGCTCATCGGCGCTAGAAAAAGTCATATTTACTTGTTCCTCTAGCGCTTCTTCCAAAGTCTGCTTAATCACGGCAACCGCTTCAAAGCTTTGTTGTACATCATCGCGCACGACACTATTCGTCGCCGCTGTTTCATCACCAAGATAATGAGCCAATGCACTGATATCTTCAAAACTGAATTGGTCCGTAATTTTTTCTCTGGTATCACTTTCTGCATCATTCTCGTCCATTTCAAGCGCTGGATTTTCCAAATACTCATTATCAATCAAAGTTCTCAAATCTTGCGCCGACAATTGTAATATACTAATTGCCTGCTGGAGTTGCATTGTCATTGCTAATTTTTGTCCCAGCTGGAGACTTAAACTTTGTTCCATAAAGAACGCTCCTTACTAAATAACCTAAATTGCTGCTGCGATTGCTGCGCCTACACCGGAACCACTATTTTCTAACATCAAATGCACTTTTTGCGCATCTTCACCAATCATTTCATACATAGTCTTTTGCATCGCTTCTTTATATAATGGCATTTTTTCAAATAAAGAACCATCAATTGCAATGGTATGTTCGTTGATGAATTCATTACCATCGATATGCCAAATAATCGCGATATAGGATGTGGCTATGAGTCTTGCCGAACGGATAACAACACTTTCTGCAATCGCCTTAATCCATACACACATTTCTTCATCTAGCTCAATTGCCATTTTAGCTTTTATCAACTGATGAACTGCCTTTAAGTTTTGACTTTGATCAGAAAGAATCACCGATAAATCCGCGCCATCAAAATCAACAGCTTTGTCTGCTAGTTCAAGCGCATCGCAAATAGCAAGGTAAAATAATACCCCAAGGTATTTTCCCGAAACCATCTTTTCCATGCGTTGCTCGCCTGGTTTTTCACTGCGTTCATCAATCATTTTATCGTATGGATTCGTAAATAATTTATCAAAATTACCCGACTCTAAGTTAAGAATCATCCGCGGTTTTGCTAAACCATGATAGCTTTCTAAATAGGCTGTATTATGGCCTGTCCCACAAATAGAGCCAATATCTGTATGATCTCGTTTATAAGCTGCTGCCAATAAAGTCGCTACCGTATCATTGATGACTGCAACAGGCTTAATATTACTTGCACCGCACCGCTCAAGTGCTGCCTTCAATAACTCATTGACAACTTCGCCTTCTACACCAGTCGTTGCAAATTCTTTCGTCCAAGTAATCAATCTTGCATTATTCAAATCTGTTTGCATCGAGGGGAAAGAAAAGGTATGCCCAAGTAAATACTCTTTATCGGTACCCGCAACTTCTAAAATTAAGTTTGCAATAAAATCAAACAAACTTTCGGCAGTTGTACTTGCTGAAATATAATTGTAATCAGCGGTTACCAATTGCTTTGTTGCTTTTTTGATAACATTTACTTTACCATCGCCTAATAGCTCAATCAGTAAAGCTCGTACATTGGTACCGCCGAAATCAAGGGCGATAAATTGACCTTTTTCAGTTCGCGTCGGTAATGCCAAATAAGACTGAAGCATCTTAAACGATGATAACGAGTCGCCTTCTAATCCTAAAACAATATCACGACGAAATGCTGCGGCAATTTTCTCCAATTCTATTTTATCTATAGTAAATGAGTCTATAATATTTTGAAGCTTACTTTCATTATAAATAGTAATCACTCCCTACATCTTGTTATAAATATATCGTTATTGTATCACATAAATGCAAACTCATAAACTAGTTTAATTATACAATTTATCTAACTAATAGTAAAAAAAAGAACTGCTACGAATAGTTATAGCAGTTCTCATCCTTCACATAAGGCTTATCTATTTGCTGGCAAAACCTCTAACCAATAACCATCTGGATCAGAGATAAAATAAATCCCCATTTTTTTATTTTCGTAGCAAATGCAACCCATTTCTTCATGTAGTTTATAAGCCGCAGCAAAGTCTTCTACACTAAAGGCAAGGTGAATTTCATTGTCACCTAAATTATAAGCTTCCGTACGACCTTTTATTTCAGTTAATTCTAATTGATGCTGCGTCATACCATCGCCGAGATAAACCAACGTAAATTCTGGTTTTTCTAAACGACGCACTTCATCAAGATCTAATGCTTGTTTATAAAAT
>JARBTT010000171.1 GCA_029240055.1 Anaerosinus sp. | reverse complement strand
AATAGTTTGTACTAAAAAAGGATAAGTACCTCTGGACTTTTTGTATTTTCTAAACTCTATCAGAATGTAAAACTTCCGATGTACTTACCATTCTCTTATATCATCAATCTTTTCGCCTAAGAGAGTTTTAATATCTGTGACATGAAAATCTGATATGCTTCTGCTTTAGATTCTATATGATACAACTTTTCTAAATTTTCCTCGTACTTACAATAATTCACTATATTTTTCAAGTAATTCAAATGTTTATTTTCGCCTTTCAGCGCCAATAAAAACATGATCCCCGCATCTATTTTTGTCCCATTATTTTCCATGGTGTAAAATGTACTTAATCCGGTAGGAAATACACGCTCTCTTTCAATCGTAGCATCAGCATATTTATCATTCACAAATCCTTTTTCCTGTAAATATCCTGCTATATGCTTAATCGCTGTCTCTTGTGTCTTTATATCATCTACAATTAATACATCATAATATATTCCATCAATTATGCTATTCATACTATGCCTCCTCTCCTTTTTATAAGTAAGACTATAGACACTTTTCTCTTAGTAAAGTGAAACCTGTTTATATTCTAGATTATTAAGAAAAAATACTCTAAAATCCGAATACAAAGCCAAATGCTTTATAAACCAACACAACTAACGGTGTCCCTGTCGCATCCCAAGCTGATATTGCGCCTTGTGCAACATCATATTTCATTGTACCAGCCAATGCCGTCATCGGCGTTGCCATTAAGCTTGCCCCCCAGCAAAATAGTGCTACTATAAAAGATTCAATAATTATATTGTGAAATATATTTCCTTCCGTTATCGCATTTACTGCGGCACTTTCCCAAAGAACGATGATTAAACTTACCGTAGCTATCATTTGATTTCCTGGAAGCACGAGAGAAATCAATAATGCGATCGGATACATAATTAATGTGGTAGGAGTAACTGCTGCATGACCAATTACCGTTGAACAATCAAGCGCTATGCGAACATCATCCCGTTTCAATTTACTTGTAAGCGCTTTTTTTGCGTTTCTAATAACCGGAAACCATCCTTCTACAAGGATAGAAGCCATTTTCGGCAAAAGCAAAAATGCTGCTGCCATTTTAACTCCTAATAAAAGAGATCCCATAACGCCTATTTGACTTAAAGCCCCAATAAATATACCTACTACAGCCCCCATGACCGTACTTTCACCAAATATTCCGACTTTTTCTTCTATTGTTTCTGCCTTTAAATTAATATCTTTTATAATTGGAGTTCTCCTTAATACCCACTCCAAAGGAATTGCGATACATGCTTGAAAAGAAAAATGACTGCCATGTGGCCAAGAACCACCAGGAGGAAACCCATTGATTTTCTCGATATACGGCGCAGCAATATCAGCTGCTTTTAGATCAATTACCAAAAATACGATAACTGCTGCCGTTGCTACCCAGAAATTATTTGACGCAACTCCAATAAGACCAGCTAAAAGCATAGCTCTCCAGGTATTAAATACATCCACATATAATGTATCTGTAAATCTTATATAGACTAAAAAAACATTTAATATTAAAAATAGCAATACGCCAAAATATCCATATGGATTACCGAATGCATAACTCAAGCACCCCCAGCCGATATCTATGACACTTTTACTGAATCCATATACTTGGATTATGTTGTTTACAGGACCTAACATTGCCTGCTGGATAAGGCCAACGATTAGCATTATCCCTTGAAGCCCTATGGATACTTTGATAGCCCCAAGTATAGCTTTTTTGATTGGCACTTGTACAATTAAAGCAATGAATAGGAACAATCCTATGATTGTTACCGCCGAATCAAAACCAAAAAAAGCAGATAGAATATCGGTTACTTCACTTACTATATTCATTTCTTGACTCCCTCCTCAATAATATCTATTTAACTTGACATTGAAAATCAATCGACTCATTTGATTCAATTAATAGCGCTATTAATTTCAATCTTTAACCTTATAAATTTTTTACAATTGACACAATTTCTTTCAGTGCTTTTTCAGCAGCGACATCATCCAGCATAATTCCTAATGCTCTTACCATAGGTGTGCCTTCTATAGCGTGAATTTCAACAGTTGTAACTACTAGGTCTGCATTTCCGATTTGTTCTTCAAGATCAGTAACTCTGCATATAATAACCTTTACATTTTTTATTTTCTCTGCTTTCATTCTGTCTTCTATTTCTTCTTTTAAATAATTCGATGTGCAGATTCCTGCGCCGCAGCAACATAATATTGTAGTATTCTCTTTCACAACTTCACCCCCTTTACCCTTTATATATGCAAAATTCGTGCCAATTACAATCAAAAGGATTTATCCCGCCTAAAATACCGGTTCTGAGATAGTTCATTTTGTTAGAATTACAAAATGAACTATTATCTCATCTAAAATTACAATAAAATTATTTTTTGTAATCTTAATAAACACTAGTAATAACTGCTATTTTGCTTTACCATCCGAGTTCAGCAATATCATCTTATCCTTAACAACCTTTTTCATTGCTTTCAATGGCTCAGCATAGGCTGTACAAGGCCAAATAGCCATATGCTCCTTATGATTCAGCTCTTCTTTTAATGTCGTAAAAAACGCCGTTAGCATTTCTGAGAATATATTAAGTTTACAGATTCCCAATTGAACTGATTTTTTAATTGCCTCATCCGGCGTTCCTGATCCCCCATGCATTACCATTGGTACACTTGAAATTTTATTTAAAACATCAAGTCTGTCAAAATGTAGCTTTGGCTCCTTCACATAAATACCATGTGCCGTGCCCACAGCAACAGCCAACGCATCCACACCTGTATTCTTTATAAAATACTCCATTTCGCTCGGATCGGTTAAGAAATCATCTGGATTATCATATCCATCTGTACTTTCCTTTTTAACCCCAGTTTCAGAATTACCTACAATCCCATCCCCAACATGTCCAAGTTCTGCCTCTACCGATACATTGAATTTGTGAGCATATTCTACAACTTCTTTAGTTATTCTTATATTATCCTCTATTGGTAAAATAGACCCATCAAACATAACCGAAGTAAATCCATTGTCGATGCATTTTTTTATAAAACCAACATCTGTTGCATGATCTAAATGTAAACATACCGGAACACGAGCCTTTCTCGCCATAGCTTGCAAGGACTTCGTCCAATATTCTAACTTGTCCCCTTCCAAATCAACTTTTAATCCCATCAAAATGACCGGTGCTTGTAGTTCTTCTGCTACCTCTAAAACTGCCATAGCCATATCATTATTACTTACATCAAAGGCACCTACTGCATATTTATTTCTTTTTGCATCGTCTAATATTGTTTTTAAATTTACTAATGCCATCACAAATTCCTCCTATATATTATATATTTATCTCTTTTGTTACCACAGGAACATTCTTTCTCTAAATACAATCCTCTTTATACCAGCAACTATCTCTTAATTTCCCCTAAAAAAAATCGACTAAAGACTATTATTTTACATAAGAGTCTTTAGTCGAATTCCAATACGCTATTCAACTAGTTTATTTTGTTTTACTACCCCATAAATCTTTACAGCTTGTGGTAACACCGACAATTCCAACTTTTTTTGCCGCATCAATCATTTCTACTTTTTCTACGAAACCACCTAAAAATATAGGAACATCTTTTATTTGTCTGATCTTATCAACAAACTTCAGTCCATATATTGCCGGGCGCACCTCTATTAAATCACACTTAGAATCTGCCAGCGTCTTTAATGAATCATCCAGAGATTTAGAATCCATTAAAGTAATTCTCTGCATCGTTTCTAAACCAACATTTTTTATCATATTTAATTTAATCGTACTAGAACAAATCACCATATCTACACAATATAACTTCTTCAACATATTGATTCCAATTTTATCTAAATTCAATCCACCTATAAGCTCTGCATTCACTACTACTTTTTTATTAACTTTATGACACATATCCACAAATGATTTTAAATTACCAATATGTATTTCACTTAATAATACATATTCATTATCAAGGGTTAATGCATACGATAAATCTTTAATCATTCTAATTGAAGGGATTATTAGAAATTTATTACTTTTAATGTTCATAAGGTTTCTCCACCATTATTTTTTTAATAAAAATCGTTCATTTTCAGCAGTCAGCCATGATAAGTTTCCATATCATCCATTTTCAACTGTAATCAATTTTATTTATCAATCTATTATTTGTGTAAATTATAGCATGAGTACTACTACATAGCAATATTACCTATTTATTGTAAGATATTCTTTTAATTTCGTACATTCTGCATTGGCAACCCCTGTAAATAATTTTTAAGATCATCATAGCCTATTTCGACTGAATTGCGCATCGTATCACAGGAAGTACCTGCCAGATGTGAAGTAAGTGTAACATTATCTAATTTAAAGAACGGACTATCTTGCGGCAATGGTTCTTCATCGAATACATCAATCGCTGCCCCACCAATAGCCTTTGTCTCCAATGCCTGTATTAAAGCCTCTGTATCCACCAGACCTGCACGTGCGGTATTTATAAGATATGCCGTAGGTTTCATTTGTGCAAGTTCCTTTTTCCCAATAAATTTAGTTGTTTTTTCTGAAAGCCGAATGTGTATAGATACGAAATCCGATTGAGCCAATAATTCTTCAAAAGTTACGGCCTTACATCCGGCATCTTCGATTATTTTTTTATCCATAAAAGGATCATACACAACAATAGTAGAACCAAATCCTTTTAATCGCTCAATAACGCGCCGACCAATATAACCAAATCCAATAATCCCCACTGTACAAGCTCTCATATCATGAATATATTCTTGATTTGTGAATTTTTTGCACCATTTTCCTTCAGATATCAATTTATGTGCACGAGCAATATTTTTATTTTCAGCAATCATCATCCCAACAGTAAAATCAGCTACCGCGTGAGCACTGCGCCAAGGTGCATTTATCAGCTTAATCCCGCGTTTCGTTAATTCTTCCACATCTGCATTTTCATATCCACCACGTAATACCGCAGCAACTTTTAAATTTTTGCAGGCAGCAATCACTTCTTTGTTGATAGAGGCAACATGCACTACGATAATATCTTTATCTTCACAGGCATCCAACAAAGGTTTATAAGTAGGTGCTGCATCAACACCACCCAATTCAATCTGAAGCATACGGTCCGTAATTGGCCCCATCTCATACATATCCTTGTCCTCTATCATACTAATTTCAGCACCATATTCTTTAAGTTCATACATTTTTTGCATTAATTCTGACGTAACACCGCCATCAGATACAAGTAAAATTTTTGTTTTTTTCATGGTTGTCCCTCTCCTTTTTATTTATAATTTAATTTGCTGCCTTAATTTATAGACTGCAAATTTGCTACCAAAAGTTCCTTAACAACAAATATTTATACATTTTTAATAAAAAAAATTCGACTAAAAGCTATTATAAATATTAATAGCTTCTAGTCGAATACATATCCCTATTCAACTTATTATTTTGTTTTATTTTGTAACCCACAAATCTTTTGACTTGATTACGAGTTCATTATATAAGTTTCCATTATGCTTGTCAATATAAAACCTGAAAATTCGAAATTTTATATTTAGTTTTACCTTACGTGTCAATCGGCAAAGATATTCTATGGTAACATAGACCATTATTATAAATGATTACAGTTAAAACATTGTATCACAAACGATATGGAAGATGCTATGAATAGGAGGCAGATAAAACAATTATCTCCCTCCTATTTATATATCTCCACAATCAGCAAATCCGTGGAATCTGTTCACCGATTGGCATATCGACGATGCGGATGCCACCAATTTGGGTGCGCATACCGACTTGACCTACTGCATCGGCAGTTACTTTACCGATGATGCGGGCATCTTTTCCGAATGCATAACTTCTAGTAATTTACTGCTGTACTTTGGATCCACAAAGGCTAGTAGTTTCCCCTCATTCGCTAGATAGAGCGGATCAAAGCCTAGTATTTCGCAAACTGCTTCGACTTCTGGCCTTACGGGAATTGTATCTTCTTCCAATAAAATTCCAGTGCCAGATTGTTCGGCAATTTCGTTGAGTGTTGCAGCTACTCCGCCACGTGTTGGATCGCGCAAAACCGCGATTTGTGGCACAGCTATCAACATTTCTTTCACCAATCCATTCAATGGTGCGCAATCACTCTGAATCGACGTTGGCAGTACCAGTTCATGCCGCCCCGCCATAATGGCCGTTGCATGATCACCGATATAACCACTGAGGATGACATCTTGCCCTGGTTGTACTCGTTTTGGTGAGATATGTGTGCCTTCTATGATATCACCAATGCCTGCCGTATTGATATAAATGCCATCGCCAGCACCTTTGTTGACTACTTTTGTATCGCCCGTAACAATCATGACCCCTGCTTCTTTGGCTGTTTGGCACATGGTTTCAACGATACGGCGCAAATCAGCAATCGAAAAGCCTTCTTCGAGAATCATACCAACCGATAGATACCGTGGCACTGACCCCGTCATCGCTAGATCGTTGACCGTGCCGCATACTGCGAGCTTACCGATATTGCCACCAGCAAAAAACAGCGGTTTGACCACATAGGAATCCGTCGTAAACGCTACTTTATTGCCAGCTGTGCTAACCGAAGCACCATCGTGCATTTCATTGAGTACAGGATTGCCATACGCTGGCAAGATGACCTCTTCCATAAGCGCCTTACTCAGTTTGCCACCACTGCCATGCTCCATTTTAATTGTTCCCTGTTCCATACTGATACCTCCCGCTTCCATATTTATACCAAGCGGCACAAGAACCTTCCACTGAAACCATGCAAGCGCCAATTGGATGCTCGGGCAAGCAAGCCTTGCCAAATAAACGACATTCCGTTGGTTTTATGAGGCCACGTAACACTTCACCACAACGACAAGCCGTTTGCTTTACCGTCGTTTCTACTTCTATCGGCAAAGCAACTTCCGCATCAAAAGCTTGGTAGCGTTCTTTCACCCGCAGTCCTGAATTTGGGATCGGACCAATCCCTCGCCAAATAGCATCCACTGGTTCGTAAACTTCTGCGAGCATCTGCCTAGCGACTGGATTGCCATTCTTTTTGACAATACGTTTGTATTCATTTTCTACGTTTGGCTTACCATCATGAATTTGCTTTGCCAATAAATAGACCGTCTGCAAAATATCGAGCGGTTCAAAGCCAGCCACAACCGCTGGCATGTGATATTGTTCTGGCAAAAACTGAAATGGTTCTTCTCCTGTAATCGCACAAACATGTCCAGGTAAAATAAAGCCATCTACTTTAACCTCTGGATCTGCCAGCAATGTTTTCAATGCCGGTGGCACCAATTTATGGGCCGATAAAACAAAGAAGTTTTTAAGTTTTTTTTCATCTGCCGAAAGTACTGTTGCCGCTGCAGTTGGCGCGGTCGTTTCAAATCCAACGGCTAAAAAAATGATTTTCTTGTCGGGATGATTTGCGGCAATCTCCAAACTTTCGAGCGGTGAATAAACTATGCGTATATCCGCTCCGTTAGCTTTCGCTTCCCCTAAACTCGACGTTGAACCAGGTACTTTGAGCATATCGCCAAACGTTGCAATGATTACATCTTGCCTTTTTGCGTAGGCAATCGCCATATCCATATACTCATCTGCTGTTACACATACCGGACAACCAGGTCCGCTCACCAATTCTACTTGTGACGGTAATACTTGGCGAATCCCCGCCCGAAAAATTGCCACTGTATGCGTACCACAAACTTCCATCAAACGTACAGGCTTTGTAATCAGCCGATCAATTTCTTGCAGCAAAAAACTAGCAATTTTTTTTGTGTCTTGTTTCGCTTCAGGCAAGACTATTCATCTCCTTCAGCAGCTCATTCGTCTTCTCCGCTTCCTCTTGGTCAATAATTTGCATTGCAAACCCCGCATGGATGAGCACAAAGTCGCCAACCTCCGCTTCTGGCAGAAGCATCAGGCTTACCTCCCGTTGCACACCACTGAGTTCCACTACAGCCAACTGGTCTTTTTTATCAATGATTTTTGCTGGTACTGCCAAGCACATTAAAAGCGTCCCCTTTCTCTTGCAATCACTGCTTGCCCAAGCGCTAGTCCACCATCATTGGGCGGTACCTTCCGATTAAGCAACACGGTAAAATCTTTTTCTAATACTCCGTAAACCTGACGTAAAAGCGTCATATTCTGAAAAACGCCACCGCTTAAAGCTACCTTGTGAACACCGGTTAAACGACTTAACCGTCGAACCATCTCATGAATGGCCGCAGCCATGGTCGTATGAAAATCCGCTGCCAGCTCTGCGCGTGGCACTTTATTTATATTCTCAATCATTTTAGCAAACGTTGGCCTAAAATCGAGTTCATTGCCAGCCGTAATCTCATACGGCAAAACTCTGCCAACGGCACCGCCTGCTGCCAGTTCTAGTTCGATGGCGGCTTGTCCTTCATAATGATTATAAAGACGGATGCCAAGGAGCGCTGCCGCCGTATCAAAAAGCCGCCCAGCACTAGAGGTCAGCGGCGCATTCAGACCATTAGCCGTTGCTTGTAATAGCAATTCCCAACCGTTAGGTAGCGCCTCTGTTAACTCCGTCTGTTTCTCCCGAAAATTTTTTCCGTATAGTTCCTGCATAACCCACGTCGCCTGTCGCCATGGCTGACGAACCGCTTTTTCCCCGCCCGGTAGTGGGAGATATAAGCAATGCGCGAGACGCTGATACCCCTGGCAATCTGCCAGTAAAAATTCCCCGCCCCAAAGCTGACCATCATCACCATAACCAGTACCGTCAAAAGCCACGCCGATGACTTGCTCTGTCTCATGATGCTCCGCCAAAACCGAAGCAATATGAGCGTGATGGTGCTGAACACCGATTTTTGGCAGTTTCAGTCCGTCAGCATATTTCGTTGACAAATACTCGGGATGTAGATCAAACGCTACTAGTTCCGGCTTAATATCAAATAATCTACCATAATGTTCAATGGCCTCCGCATAGGAATCCATTGTTTCTCGATTGGCTAAGTCACCGATATGCGCACTAACAAACGCCGCATCACCTTTAGTCAAACAAAAGGTATTCTTAGCCTCACCGCCACAGGCCAAAACCATCGGCCCTGTTCCTGCCAAATGGATCGGTGCTGGTGCCAAACCACGACTACGCCTAAGTATATACGGCTCTTCCTGAAACACACGGACAACTGAATCATCAACGCGGCAATAGATCTCCCGGTTATGGATTAAAAAATAATCGGCGATCCCCGCCAGTCTATGCAACGCATCTTCATCCTTATAGGCAATTGGTTCTTCACTGGTATTGCCACTCGTCATCACCCAGACATC
>JARBTT010000170.1 GCA_029240055.1 Anaerosinus sp. | reverse complement strand
TTTGTTTGGTGGAGAAACGACGAAAAACTTTTCCTTTGCTTTACTGATAGGTTTTACAAGTGGCGCATATTCTTCTATCTTTACGGCAAGCCCATTGTGGGTAACTTTTAGAAATTATGCTGACAATAAGCGTGCAGAAGAAAAACTAAAAACTGTAAAATAAGATAAAACCACGAAATACGACAAGCTGTATTTCGTGGTTTTATTTTTATATCAGCTAGTTGGTGATTATATTTTTGTTATTTTAAAGGAATAATGTAATCTTTTATCGAATAATTAACGATTAAGATGATTTGTGTAACGACAAAACTCGGTGAATGCCGAGTTTTGCTATTATACAGGGTACTGGGTAGTAAGGTTGTGATTATATGATCAATAAGAAAATATGGAAATTTTCATTAGAAAATCCTGATGCGGAGACTAATTTAATTGAAAAATTAAAGATATCTAAAGTAATCGCGAGCCTTTTAGTTAATCGTGGTATAGTCGATGAAAAAGAAGCTTACGAATTTTTAAATAGTAGAAATCAAGCTTTCCTAGATCCATTTTTATTAAAAGGGATGGATCGTTCAATAAAAAGAATTACGAATGCGATAAAAAATAAAGAAAAAATCACAGTATATGGTGATTATGATGTCGATGGGATTACTGCTACAGCTGTTTTAGTCAGAGTATTAACTTTATTGGGGGCAATTGTTACATACTATATCCCCGAAAGACAAAATGAGGGATATGGACTTAATGAAAATGCAATGGAACGTATTATTGAAGATGGTACAAATTTGCTGATTACAGTTGACTGTGGCGTTAGTTCAGTAATGGAAGTTGCTCGTGTAAATAATCGATTAGATGTTATCATTACCGATCATCATCGACCACCAGAAATACTCCCAGATGCGTTTGCCGTTATTAATCCGAAGCAATTGGACTGTTTGTATCCTGATAAAGAAATTGCTGGTGTTGGTGTTGCGTATAAATTATGTCAGGCTCTGTGGAAAACCATTAAAAGCCTTGAACTTAGGGAATATTTGGATATTGTTGCCTTGGGAACAATTGCTGATATTGTTCCTTTAACTGGTGAAAATCGATTAATCGTTACCTTAGGCTTAGAACAATTAAATTGCACAATGAATTTAGGATTACAATCTTTAATCAAACATTGTGGTTTAGCAGGTAAAAAAATAGATGCGGGAAAAGTTGGTTTTGTTCTGGCACCTCGGCTAAATGCTGCAGGGCGTATAGATAGTGCATTAACAGGTGTTCAGTTGTTATTAACGGATGATTTACTTGAAGCGGATCGAGTTGCAGAAGCATTAGAAAATGATAATGTAAAACGGCAATTAATCGAAAAAGATATTTTATTAAAGGCGGAAGAGTCTTTAAAACAGTTTGATATGACTACGGAAAAAGTGATCATTATATCTGGGGTTAATTGGCATTCTGGTGTTATTGGTATTGTTGCTTCACGTTTGGTTGATAAATACTATAAACCGGTTATTGTTATTAGCGAAACAGATGGTATAGGAAAAGGTTCTTGTCGTAGTATTCAAGGGTTTGATATTTATAAAGCCTTGACGAAATGTAATAATTTATTAGAGAAGTTCGGTGGGCACGCGCAGGCGGCAGGACTGAGTATTTTGCCGGAAAATATTCCATTGTTGCGTCAGCAATTGACCGAAATCGCCCAAGAAGTATTAACAGTAGAAGATTATATTCCTAAAATTCGAATTGATGCTATCGTAACTTTAAATGATATAAATCAAGATTTCGTTAAAAAGTTAGAATGCTTAGAGCCTTATGGAATGGGGAATCCTCGACCTATATTTGCATGTACCAATTTGGCTTTAGTAGATGCCAGACCTATGGGGCAAGAAGGTAAGCATTTAAGATTTCGCATGAAAGAAAAAGGACAAATTACGAATGGAATTGCTTGGGGAATGGGCGAGTTGGCTCCTGATTTAATCCAAGAAAAAAATATTGATTTGGCATTTCAACCAGAAATAAATGAATGGCAAGGAAAATGTAACGTGCAACTAAAAGCGTACGCATTTCGTGACATAGTTAAAACAGTTACGGAATTGGATGAATTATATTTGACCCAAAATGAAGTTGAGCCATATAAGAACATAGCCGAAGCAGAAAGCTTTTTTACAAAAGTAGTTGGCGTAACCTTTGATAATAGGCAACAGTTAATTGCTCGTTTAATAACGGGGCAATTGCTAGAAGTAAAACGGCAAAAAGATAATCAATTTGATATAAATGCGATTGTTCTTCAAACAACAGATGGTAATGAAATTGGTTTTCTTAAGGCTGATATTGCGAAATTCTTAGCGCCAGTAATCGATAGTGGTGTTAAATACCAAGCAACTGTTACCATGGTAACGGGGCAAGTTGGTGAAACATTTGGTGTTAATATATTTGTCTATAAAGAACAAAAAGAATTTTTAGAGAATTTAAAATATCAACAAATCGCTTTAAATGATGTTAGAAAAATTCTAATTGGCGATAGAGAATATCATAAAAGTCAACAAGAGGCATTAGAGTGTTTAAAACAAAATCAAAAAACATTGGTAATTATGGGCACTGGTCGAGGAAAATCAGCAATTTTTCAAACACATGCAGCAATGTTAGCCATAAATCAGAGAAAAATGACGATTATTATTTATCCTTTACGTGCATTGGTAAATGATCAATACAATAGTTTAACGAGAAAATTGAAACTGTTGGGTATCAGTATCTATAAGGGGAATGGAACCTTGTCAACGAGGGAACGAGCCACCTTGTTTGAGGCATTGCAAAATGAGTCAGTAGATGTCCTACTGACTACACCAGAGTTTATGGAATCAAATATTAATTATTTAAAGCATCTTTCTGGTAAAATTGGGTTCGTCGTTATTGATGAATGCCATCATATTGCGGAAGGACATAAACGATCTGCATATAAGCGGATTGGCGAAACAATAAAAAAGCTAGGAAATCCTTTAGTGCTTGGTGTTACAGCTACGGCTGATCAAGTTGCTACGCAAAAGATAAAAGAAACATTATTAATTGATAATGTTATTATTGATAGAACACTTCGTCAGAATTTACAAGTATATGATGCGAGAAATACGATTGATAAACTAGCATATATAAAATCAATTATTAAGCCTACTGAAAAACTCTTGATTTTTGTAAACAGTCGCAATAAGGCAGTTGAAATTGCAAGTAATTTAAGAGAACTGTATCCGGCATTGCAAGATGCCATCGGTTTTTATCATGCTGGGCTAAGTAATGAATGGCGTGTAAAAGTCGAGGAATGGTTTAAAGAAGGAACATTACAAGTTGTCGTTGCAACTAGTGCTTTTGGGGAAGGTATAGATCTTCCAGATATTCGTCATGTGGTACAATACCATTTACCTTTTGATATCACCACATTTAACCAACAATGTGGTAGAGCTGGACGAGATGGTAGTTATAGTTTAGTTCATTTCATATTTGGAAAAGATGATATAAAACTAAATAATTTAATTTTAAAAGAACGTGCTCCAGAAAGAGAATTTATAGGTAAGTTTTATTTAATTTTAAAATCAAATCATAAAGAAAATCTAGCAATTGAGCTAACGAATAATCAAATTGCAGAGCAATTTATAGATAAATATCATGGCTTTCTTGGCGAATCAGGTGTAAGTATATGCTTAAAAATATTAGAAGAACTTGGCTTGATTTGGCGAGAAACCTTTCATTCCAAGCGAAAGATTTACTTTAATGCTATTCCAAGCGAAAAGTTAAGACTGGAAGATTCTAATACTTATATAGAGGGAATGATTGAAAGAAAAGAATTTAATGATTTTTCAGATCAAGTGATGAATACAAGCCAAGAAAATTTATTAACTTGGATAAATAAACCGATATATCCTGAGTATTAGTGCTATAATTACAATGAATTATAGGAAGTGTATTATAATGGGGTTGAATATTGATGAGTAAAAAAGATTATAAATTAATAACGATTGATGATATTATTACAGCAATACAAGCATATCAACCAGAGGCGCCTGTGGAGCTTGTTCAGAAGGCATATGAATTGGCACATGATGCTCATAAAGGGCAAATACGCGCTTCGGGAGAAGAATATATTCATCATCCATTAGGTGTAGCACAAATATTAACAGAACTTCAAATTGATGCACTTACGATTAGTGCTGCATTGTTACATGATGTCGTAGAAGATACTACGTATACGATAGATGAAATGAAACAAATTTTTGGCGAAGAAATTTCTATGCTCATTGATGGTGTTACCAAGCTAAGCCGTATGGAATATAAGTCCAAAGAAGAGCAAAAATTAGAAAATTATCGTAAAATGTTTTTAGCTATGGCAAAAGATATTCGTGTTATATTAATAAAATTGGCTGACCGCTTACATAATATGCGCACATTAAAATGTATGCGTGAAGATAAACAAAAGCGTATAGCAAAAGAGACGATTGAGATTTATGCACCATTAGCGAATCGGTTAGGTATTTCTAATATTAAATGGGAGCTAGAAGACTTGTGTTTAAGATATCTAGAGCCTGAAGCTTATTATGATTTAGTGGAGAAGGTAAAACAGAAAAGACAGGAACGACAAGAATTTATTGACGATGCTATTATTGTCTTGCAGGAACGTTTGGCTACTGTTGAGATTAAATCTGAAATTCAAGGTAGGGCCAAACATTTTTATAGTATCTATAAAAAGATGAAAAAAGGTAATAAAGATATTAGTGAAATCTACGACTTATCTGCTGTACGAATATTAGTAGATAGTGTAAAAGATTGCTATGGTGTCTTGGGAATGGTTCATACTCTTTGGAAACCCTTGCCTGGGCGTTTTAAGGATTATATTGCAATGCCAAAATCAAATATGTATCAATCACTTCATACGACGGTAATTGGCACTAAGGGATATCCACTTGAAATTCAAATTAGAACCTTTCAAATGCATAGAGTTTCGGAGTATGGGGTTGCTGCGCATTGGAAATATAAAGAAGCTGGGAAAAGTGCTGGGGCAGCTAAAGATTATGACCAAAAGATGTCATGGCTTAGACAACTTATTGATTTGCAGCAAGATGTTAGTGATCCTAGAGAATATGTAGAGGCATTAAAAGTTGATGTTTTTTCTGATGAAGTTTTTGTATTTACACCAAAAGGTGATGTAATTGATTTACCAGCTGGGTCAATTCCGCTTGATTTTGCATATCGTATTCACACCGATGTAGGACATAGTTGTATTGGTGCCAAAGTAAATGGTAAAATTGTTCCCCTTGAATATAAATTGGTAAATGGTGATATTGTTTCTATTATTACGAATAAACAAAATAATGGACCAAGTCGTGATTGGCTCAATATTGTAGCTTCATCTGAAACTCGCAATAAAATTAGACAGTGGTTTAAAAAGGCAAAGCGTGAAGAGAATATTGAACGTGGGCATGATTTACTTGAAAAAGAAAGTAAACGACTTGGGTATGACAGTAAAGAGCTACTAAAAGGTGATCGCTTAAAAGATGTCGCTAAAAAACTTAATATCTTAAATGAGGACGATTTATTAGCTGCGTTAGGATATGGTGGCGTAACAATTAACGGTATTATGAGTAAGTTAATTGAAATGTATAAAAAAGAAGTACAGAAAGCGACACCTCAAGATATTTCTCAAATATTAGAAAGTTTAAAACCCCGTAATGTTAAGAAAAAAACAA
>JARBTT010000018.1 GCA_029240055.1 Anaerosinus sp. | reverse complement strand
TAAAACCAAATGTTGATCTTAATGCAACTGCAGCGGATATTGCTGAAAATCCTAAGAATTTGCAAATCAAAGAATTAGAAGCGGCTCAAGTACCTCTTTCATTAAAAGATGTTGATATTGCCGTAATTAATACGAACTTTGCGATTGTGGCTGGCTTGGTACCGACAAAAGATTCTTTAGCGATTGAAGAGGGCAATTCCCCTTATGCAAATGTTATTGTAGTTCAAACGAAGGATAAAGATAATCCAGTCTATAAAAAATTTATCAAGGCATACCAATCCGATGAAGTGAAAAAATTTATTGAAGAACATTTCAAAGGATCTACAATCGCAGCTTGGTAACTGTTTAAAGGAGTAGTGAAAGTCAGTGATTAAACTTTCTAATATAGAAAAAACTTATGAGGGTGCGTCCGGCCCTGTGCATGCGATTAAAGGCATTGATCTTCATGTAAAACGTGGCGAGATTTATGGTGTGATTGGGCTTAGTGGTGCTGGGAAGAGTACCTTGATTCGTTGCATTAACATGCTAGAAAGCCCAACCCAAGGGACGGTAGTTGTTGATGGACAAGATTTAACAGCGATGAATGCTATTGAACTTAGAGCAGCCCGTAAAAATATCGGGATGATATTCCAACATTTTAATTTGCTTTCATCGGCAACGGTCTATGATAATATTGCGTTTCCATTAAAATTGATTGACACAAGTAAAGCTGATATTGAAAAAACGGTTGCACCATTATTGGAACTTGTTGGTCTTACGGATAAACGCAACCAATATCCAGCGCAGCTCTCTGGTGGTCAAAAACAGCGTGTTGGTATCGCTAGAGCGCTTGCGAGTAATCCAAAAGTATTACTTTGCGATGAAGCTACATCAGCGCTTGATCCACAAACCACAAAGTCGATTCTTGCATTGATTAAAGATATCAATCAAAAGTTACAATTAACTGTGGTATTGATTACACATGAGATGCAAGTCATCAAAGAAATTTGTGATAAAGTTGCGGTTATTGAAAAAGGTGTTATCGCCGAGGAAGGTACGGTACTTGAGGTATTTACCAATCCAAAAGCTGCGATTACCAAAGAATTTATTAGTGTTATTATCAACCATGATATACCAGAGGCGTTTAAAGATGCCGAAATATCACCAACGCCAATTCCAGATAGCAGCTTACTTGTGCGTTTATCTTTTATCGGATCATCAGCGGATGAACCGGTTATTTCAGGCTTGATTCGTAGATTTAATGTGGACGCCAATATTATTTATGGTAATGTGGATCATATTAAATCTACGCCTTATGGGACACTTGTCCTTGAAATCACTGGTGGAGATACGGATATTGAAAACTCCTTAAAATATTTACAAGAGAGAAACTTAGGAATTGAGGTGATTGGCTATGTCGCAAGACATGATCATATTGCTCGTTAAGGCACTTGGCGAAACAACTTATATGGTATTTATATCGTCCCTCATTTCCGCGTTAGTCGGTATTCCATTGGGAGTTATTTTGGTAACAACCGATAAGGGACATATCTTAGAAAATTTAACGGTAAATCGTATTTTAGGCGCGGTTGCCAATGCAGCGCGTTCTACGCCATTCATTATTTTAATGGTAGCAATAATTCCAATTACAAGAGTGATCGTTGGTACATCTATTGGTACGAATGCAGCAATCGTACCGCTTACACTCGCGGCTATCCCTTTTGTGGGTCGTTTAGTTGAAACTTCATTAAAAGAAGTAGAATATGGTGTTATCGAAGCAGCCAAATCGATGGGGGCAACACCAATGCAAATCATTTGTCGCGTACTGATTCCCGAAGCAATGCCTTCGCTCATTTCGGGGCTGACAATTACGGTGATTAGTTTAATTGGTTACTCGGCGATGGCTGGAGCTATCGGTGGCGGTGGCTTGGGGGATTTAGCAATTCGCTATGGCTATCAACGTTTCCGTGGTGATGTGATGCTGGCAACCGTTGTTATTTTGATTATTCAGGTGCAGTTGGTACAATCTCTCGGTGATTATATTGCTAATAAATTGAATAAACGATAGAAATGCTATTATAATCTAAGGACAAAGAGGTTCTTAAGATAAAATTCAAATGGGGGTAAAAACAATGAAAAAAATTAGTTTAGTGCTTGTTACTTTGTTAATGGTGGTATTTGCCGTAGCTGGTTGTGGCAAATCGGAAGCGCCAGCAGCGGATAAAGGGGCAGATAATTCCGCAAAAACAGTATTAAAAGTTGGTGCTACTGCAGTACCGCATGCTGAAATTTTAGAAGTTGTAAAACCATTACTTGCGAAAGAAGGTATTGATTTACAAATCGTGGAATTTAGCGATTATGTGCAACCAAACTTAGCAGTGGCTGATAAAGAGTTGGATGCTAACTTCTTCCAACATACGCCTTACTTAGAAAAATTTTGTGCAGAACGTAACTTAAAGCTAGTTAGTGTTGCTGGTATTCATATTGAACCAATGGGCGTTTATTCTAAAAAGATTAAAAAACTTGATGAACTTGCAGAAGGCAGTTCCGTAGCAATTCCAAATGATCCAACCAATGGTGGTCGTGCTTTGGCGCTTTTAGCAAAAGCTGGCTTAATCACTTTAAAAGATGGTGTAGGTATTCATGCAACTGTTGCTGATGTAGTGCAAAATTCTAAAAAATTGAACTTCAAAGAGTTAGAAGCTGCACAGATTCCTCGTTCTTTAGACGATGTAACAATCGCAGTCATCAATACCAACTACGCACTTGAAGCAAAATTACTACCTTCAAAAGATGCATTATTTATTGAACAAAGTGATTCTCCATATGTAAATATCTTAGTAGCTCGCCTGGGTGATGAAAATCGCCCTGAAATTCAAAAACTTGTAAAAGCAATGCAGTCTGAAGAAGTAAAAAAATTCATTAATGAAAAATATAAAGGTGCAATTTTACCTGCATTCTAATTGAAAATAATCCAGCTAAAGGGTCGTTGCATAGTTGCAACGACCCTTTGTTTTTTAGAGGTAATTGGCAGACGAGTTTGAATGTAGATAACAGTATCTACCAAAAATAATGAAATTGTTATTATAGGATAACTATAACGAATGGAAATCGTATAGACAAAATAGGTATATCCTTCATATAATTTAGATGGAAATATAATTTTAGTAGAAAATAAAGTATGTAGGAGATAGCTTTGTGGATAATATTCGCGTTTTAACAGTCGCAGGTGGCAGTGCCATTGCAGAGGAGATTTTGACTGCAATCAAGCCCGTTCTTGGCAAAAATGCGCAAGTCAGAGCCTGTGCCTTCAAAGAAATGGGTAGCAATGTTACAGAAGATCTCGTTGTATGTGTTTCCTCAAGAATAGTAGAGACATCAGAAAAAGTTTCTCGCGACAAACTCATTGGTGTAGAAATGGTACCATCGGGTAAGTTTTTTGTTGAATTGGCGCAGGTTCCAGCGCATCAAGATGTTTATATCTTCAACAATTCAACAAGTTATGCCAAACAGCTTGTACGCTACGCTGAAGGCATGGGGATTCATCATGTGAATTTCAAGTTTATTTCTTATGATGAATTGTCAGAGAATCAAGTCGCTAATGCATTAAAATCGGCAGAGTATATTGCTGGAATTGAGACGATCGTGGGCGCAAAAGGGAACTTTTCCAAGTATCGCAACGTGTTGATGCCAAATGTAAAAGTAATTGTGGCAAAACGTATTTTGAATGTTGATGCAGCTTGTGCATTAATGCGTTGGATTAGCTTGTTTGAGTATCGACAATTAGCAGGCAATGTCCAGAGTAGTTCCAATTCTTTATCAGACGAAATACATAATATTAGTGAAGTTATTGCAAATGTAGGAGGAGCCTTAGAGTCGGAGACAGCTTCTTTTCGATCGTTAAATGAGAAAATGAATATGGGCATGGAGCAATTGTCTCAGATCAGTGGGTTGTCGACAACACTTGTTGATGCAGCAAAAAACATTGGTAAAATTGTGGATACGATTAAGCATATTTCAAGCGAAACGAATTTGTTGGCGCTGAATGCTACCATTGAAGCAGCACGTGTTGGTGAATTGGGACGTGGATTCTCAGTTGTTGCGCGTGAAGTTGGTAAATTGGCTGTAGAAAGTCAAAAATCAACAGAAACAATCTACCGAGCAGTTGAGGAAATTCAAAATTCGACCAAAGAAATTGTTCAACCATTAAAAGACCTATCGGATAGTATGGCAAATAATAAAGAATTATTTGTAAAAATGGAAGCGAATTCGCAAAAGGAAAGCCAGGATATTCGGGGCGTATTTACTGCGCTAGATAGTATCAAAACAAGTAGTAATCATTTATTGGAAGTAACAAGACAATTGAGTGAATTGAAATAATAAAGATATTGGAATCATAAACAATGATAGGTTTTTTTGATTCTTAGGCTATATGAGGTTGCCATGAGGGCAGCCTCTTTTATTTTCTCATAAAACTTCATAAAATTTTCATAAAAACTTCATAAATGAGCAGTATACTTAACGCATAGATGGGCTACCAAGGCTATCTATAAGATTTTGATTGATTTCATCAGTTATATTCGCTATATAAAAAGGACGTTTTACAGGAGGCAAGAGATGAATACAGAAATAATCGAAAAATATGAAGAACAGTATACTTTTTATCAAACTTTTACGGATAAAATGAAATCCTTAGTGGAACTTATTTTACATAAACAAAATATACCAATCCATTCAATCGCTAGTCGAACAAAAACAAAAGATAGTTTAGAAAATAAAGTTGCCAATGCTGGGCATAAATATGATCATTTAGAAAAAATTACTGATTTAGTGGGCATTCGCATTATTACGTATTATGAAGATCAGATTGATCAAGTGGCAAAGCTCATTCGCCAAGAATTTTGTGTTGACGAAGACAATTCTGTAGATAAACGAAAGATGCTGGCGCCAGATCGTTTTGGCTACTTATCGTTACATCTGATTGTAAATCTATCTGCTGAGCAGGCTAAATTGCCTGAATATGAGCAGTTCAAAGAGTGTAAAGTAGAAATTCAAATCCGGTCTATTTTGCAACATGCCTGGGCTGAAATTGAGCATGATTTAGAGTATAAGAATCAAGCCAATGTTACGGATGAAACACGCCGACATTTTTCGAGACTGGCTGGACTTCTAGAGTTTGCCGATTTGGAATTTGAAAAAATTCGTGACCAGATCAATGAACCAAAACATTATCCTGTGTTATGCGAAGCTAAGCCAGCGTTACTGCCGATACCGATGAAAACTGTGTCTCCACCTAGAAAAAGCGGGATGGTGAGTATGTTCTATAAGGTGTCGTCTGTGGGGTGGGCTGCCAGCTTTGTTGCAGTGGCTTTTGTGTTTTCTTTACTGTTGGACGTTTATTTTAACAGTAAGATTACCCATCTTGCCTTGATTTTAAATGGGCTGCTGGTACATGGTTAGTTTGCTAGAGTAACAGCTGTGGATATGGTATTGCTCCTCATTGTAGTAGTAAATCATAGTATATAGTATGTGGCGCGAGAGACCTTTTGTTATCTTTCAAAAATGGTTCACTGATTGTAGTTTTGCTTCATATGATGCAGTAGATGTTGATTCTGTATTTTAAGTGAGGTGTGTCATATGACAGAGAAGCATGAAGACGATAAAAAGCCCAAATGGGAACAGCCAGAGATAGAAGATTTCCAAGAGGACTACAGCGAGGAATCTGAGGATTACTGCGAGGAATCTGAGGGCTGTGACGGCTGTGACGGTGAGCGCGTGGTAGTGGGTACTTATCAAAAAGGATGTTATCCAATGCCATACGGGTTTGGTGTGTGCAACCCAAGGAAAGGTGTATGCCATCCGTATGGATATGGTGGTTATCATTGTGCACCAAGACATGGTTGTTATCCATATTTTTATTATAGTGGGTATGGAAACTATTGTCGCCCGTATGGATTTAATTATGGTTATGGCTTTTATGGGTATGGCTGCCATCCGAGAAGGTAGGTAGTATTAGAACAAATAGCTAACAATACACAGTGATAAAAATAGGAAAGATAACATGATTTTATAAGGTATATTGTTAGCTTTTGTGATTTTTCATCGTGAATTTCCCTACAAGATACTTTTGCCATAAAATGTTTTATAGATTATCTTAAAATTTTTGCAGGATTTTCCCGTTTAACGGGAAATAATACATAACGATATAACAAAATAATTGTATCAGTATAAAATTTTAAAAGTAGAATGGGAGAGGGATATGAAAAGTTTTCGACTAACAAAAGATGCAGTGAACCATCTAGCTAAGGAGTATACAACTCCGCTATTGGTGGTGTCCTTGGAACAAGTTACGTATAACTACCAATTTTTAGCAAAACATTTGCCTAAAGTTAAGGTGTTTTATGCGGTAAAGGCAAATCCAAATGCGCGGATTGTGCAAAAGCTAGCTGAGTTAGGGTCACATTTTGATGTAGCTTCTGACGGTGAAATGTTACAGTTAACAGAAATGGGAATTTCAGCTGACCGTATGGTTTATGCGAATCCATTTAAAACGCCAAAAGGCCTTGCAGTAGCTAAAAATACGGGTGTAAATAAATTTACTTTTGATAGTGAAAGCGAAATCTATAAGATGGCAAAAACGGTACCAGGCGGTATGGTATTACTGCGGATTCGTGTGGACAATCCGAAGGCATTGGTTGATCTGAATAAGAAATTTGGCGCAGCCCCAGAGGATGCGATTAAGTTATTAAAAATAGCACGTGATCAAGGGCTCGATGTTGGCGGCTTATGTTTTCATGTAGGAAGTCAATCACCAACAGCAGAAGCTCATATAGAAGCGTTGAACATTTGTCGTAAGCTATATGATGAAGCAGAGCAGGAAGGCTTTGATCTTCGAATTTTGGATATCGGTGGAGGATTACCGATTCCAACGTTAGAAACTGAAGTTGACGTACTTAGTATAGCCAAAGGAATTGGGGAAAAGCTAGATGAACTTTTTCCTCATACGGAAATCTGGGCAGAACCGGGGCGTTACCTTTGTGGTACGGCAGTGAACTTGATTACAAGTGTCATTGGAACACAGCAAAGAAACAATCAAGAATGGTACTTCTTAGATGAAGGCGTATATGGTTGTTTCTCGGGCATTATCTTTGATCATTGGGATTTTGAACTCGATCCATTTAAAGATGGAGAGAAAAAACCAGTTACGTTTGCTGGCCCAAGTTGTGATTCGATTGATGTCTTATTTAAAGACAAAATAAGTGTCGATCTTGAAATTGGCGATGTATTGCTCGTGCCAAATTGTGGCGCTTATACTTCTGCATCCGCAACAGAATTTAATGGTTTCGCGAAAACGCCAATGATTGTCTGGGAAGATGTAAAAAATTTGACGGAAAAATAAATATATTGATGAAAAGTCTGTCCTTTTGGGGACAGACTTTTTAAGTTATCCACTTTTTTATTAACATTCTGGATAAAATTGTGGATAACTACCGTTATAATGTGAATTTATGTAGAAAAATAAACCTTAATTCATGTGGATAAGGAGTTATCCACAACATAATATTTTGTTGATAACTAAGAGTAGAAAATTTATTGCAGGTGTTTTTAGCTTTTTTAGCGAATCAAAAAGAAAATAGATGGATCCGTTTAGCAGAAATACAAATTATTAAGGATGATAATTATGGCAATCATTGATGAAAAAAAGCTGGATAGTATAATCAAAAATACGATGCAGGTAATGGAAGACAGCAAAACGCAAATTTTTGAAATTTACGAAGGTGCACGCAATGAAGTAATCTGCGTACAAACTGACATTGATGTGATGAAAGAAACGCTGGAAGTAACGATAAATCAAGTAGATGAACTTACGAAACTGGAAAAGCAATCACGGCAGCGACTAATGCAAGTAAGTGGCAACTTTCAAACGTATAATGAAGCGGATATTAAGTTGTGTTATGATCAAACTAAAAATTTGCAGGTGCGTTTAGCAGTCATGCATGAGCAAGAACAAAATCTGATTAAGCAACGCAATGATTTAGAGATTCGGTTAAGAAAATTACAAAAAACTGCGGAAAAAGCAAAACAACTGGTATCGCAAGTCGGCGTTGTTTTGGGTTATTTAACAGCGCAAATTAGTGCAGTGGCGTCGCAAATGGAAAATGTCAGCCAGGATAAATTATTTGGGCCGCTGGTTATCAAGGCACAGGAAGATGAGCGGCTTAGAGTATCACGTGAGATACATGATGGCCCAGCTCAGTTGATGGCAAATGTGATATATCGTTCCAGTGCTTGTGAACGATTGATCGATAAAGATATCGAAAAAGCTAAAGTGGAACTCAGGGAGCTACGTGAGCAAATCCGTATTTGTTTGAGCGAAACACGGAAAATTATTTTTGACTTAAGACCGATGATCTTAGATGATTTGGGTCTGATTGCGACGATTCATTATTTTATTAATAAATTAGAGCAAAGAGTCGGGCTCAGGGTTGATTTTAATGTGATTGGTGATGAGACCAAAGTTGCTAAACATATTGAAATTAGTTTATTTCGGGTAATTCAAGAGGCGCTTAACAATGTATCTAAGCATGCTGGGGTAGATGTCGCTAAAATTGTCATAGAATATAATAGTGAATATATATCTGTGGTGATTGAAGATGCAGGGAGTGGGTTTAATATGCAAGACGTAGACTCTACCCATCCTGAATCGGATTGTTATGGTTTACTTGGCATGGAAGAACGGGTCAAAATCTTAAAAGGGCAGTTTTTAGTTGATACAAAGGCTTTTCAAGGAACAAAAATTCGGGTGTTAGTGCCATTGATTGACCAAGGATAAGAATACCTATGCCCTCGAAGTAAGCTACTTTTATTACTTTGTATTATATTAATGTTAGTAGTAGCTGACAAAAAGGATAAGAGGCGAATAGTTTGGTGAAATACAAACAAAACGAAACTCCATTATTGGAGGCTATGCACAAGTATGTAGCTGATGGCGCTTTGCCCTTCCATACACCTGGACATAAACAAGGCAAGGGGATGCATCCTGCGTTTAAAGAGCTAGTTACCGAGGTCGGTCTGGCAATGGAAGTATCTTTAATGGAAGAGTTAGATGATTTACATGAGCCACAAACATGCCTGAAAGCAGCGCAAGATCTGGCAGCTGAGCTTTATGGAGCGGATGAAAGTTATTTTGTTGTCAATGGGACAACGGGAGCGATTCAGGCGATGATTCTGGCGGTGGTAAATCCAGGTGATAAAATCCTTGTACCGCGTAATGCCCATCGTTCAGTTATTAGTGGTATTATGTTAAGTGGAGCAATTCCCGTATTTATGCAGCCAGAAATCGATGAACAATTAGGAATAGCGATGGCAATAACCCCGGAGATCGTGGTGCAAACAGTGGCCGATCATTTGGATGCAAAAGCAGTATTGGTGGTTCATCCCACCTATTATGGCGTTGCTGCCGATTTAAAAAAAATTGCTACCATTGTGCATGATCATAATATGTTACTGATCGTAGATGAAGCGCATGGTCCACATTTGAAGTTCCACGATGCCTTACCGATGCAAGCTTTAGATGCTGGGGCTGATCTTGTAGCGCAAAGCACGCATAAAATTCTTGGTTCGATGACGCAAAGCTCCTTGCTTCATGCAAAAAAAGCACGGGTGGATATAGAGAGGCTGCGGGCAATGCTCAGCTTGGTTCAATCGACGAGTCCTAATTATTTGTTAATGGTGTCTTTGGATGTAGCGCGGATGCAGATGGCTACGGAGGGCAAAGCTTTGCTGGCTAGGGCAGTAGAGCTTGCGAATTGGGCGAGAGTAGAAATTAATAAAATCGCTGGTCTATATTGTTTTGGTGCAGAAAAAATGGCGGCTTCTGGCGCATATACGCTCGATGTAACGAAGTTAACGGTGACGGTAAAAGCGTTGGGTTTAAGTGGTGCGGAGGCAGAATATATTTTACGACATAAATATGGTATTCAGTCAGAGTTATCCGATGTTTATAATGTATTATTTATTATTTCTTACGCCGATCGTAAAAGTGAAGTAGAAAAGCTCGTCAATGCGTTAAAAATGTTGGCGGAAAGCCATGGTAATTTAGCCGGAAAAATTGAGAAGCAAGTCGTGGTATATCCAGTAATACCAGTTGCAAAGTTATCGCCACGCCAAGCGCTGTTTGCCAGTAAAAAAACAATAGCCTTTGAGGAAGCGAAAGATAAGATTTGTGCCGAAGTGATTACCTTCTATCCACCAGGCATTCCGATCATCTGTCCAGGTGAAGTGATCAGCCAAGAGGTCATAGATTACTGCCTGAAAATGCAGGAAGTTGGCTTGAAGGTAATTGGACCAACGGATGTTACGTTGAAAATGATTAAAGTGGTCAATATTTTGGAGGAATAATATAAATGGGTAAGATATTTTGCCTTATGGGGAAAAGTAGCTCGGGTAAAGATACGATATTTAGAAAATTGTTAAACCAAGAAGCATTGCAGTTACAGCCAATTATTCTTTATACGACGCGCCCAATTCGCAAGCATGAAAAACAAGGCAGAGAATATCATTTTACTGATATCAAAACGATAGAGCAGTATGCCAAGCAAGGTAAAGTGATAGAACGACGTCAATATCATACGGTAAAAGGTATTTGGACATATTGTACCATCGATGATGGTACAATTGATTTATCGCAGCATCCATATCTTATTATTACAACGTTAGAATCCTACCAACAATTGCAGAACTATTATGGCAAAGCGTTTGTTGTGCCAATTTATATCCAGGTTAAGGATGGCATTCGTTTAGAACGTGCGATGCGTAGAGAGCATCGTCAAGTTCATCCAAACTACGATGAGTTATGTAGAAGGTTCTTAGCGGATAATCAAGATTTTAGTTTGTCTAAATTAAAAGCGGCGGATATTCAAACTTTTTATCATAATGAAAATTTAGCCAACTGCCTAAAAGAAATAAAAACAATGATTGCTAAAGAAGTTTTGTGTTAAACAAAAGAGCTAGGTGTAAAAATTTGCATCTGGCTCTTTTGTTTTATTGCTTATTTTTAGGAAAACAATTATAATTTAAACTAAGTATATATACAATTTAAAGGTCAAATGAATTTGGTACTTAGACGATTGATGTAATAGATTACTTACTTTTCAAATGATTTTTCGGAAAGGTTGCTGACTATGAAAATTAGCAATATGAGTCCACGTAGTTCATTTTTAATTGGTGAACATGACAATAACACGACCGTTGGCAAAAAGGATGATCAATTTTCAACGGAACTTAAGCGAAATCAAGATGAATTTTCTACAGAACATTTAAATGATCTGCTAGACAAAATTGATGAGCAAGGAGCAAAATTGACTGAAACGCCTACCTATTCAGAATTGAAGAATTACCGTGAATTGGTAAAGTCTTTTATTGGTGAAGCTGTTTCGAGGATGTATACGATGCAGACAAAATCAGGCTGGGATAGGCAAGGGAGACAAAAGGTATATACGACAGTGAAAAATGTCGACAAAAACTTATCTGATATGGCAGAAGATATTAGGCTAGGACAGGCTACAAAATTAAATATTGTTGCGAAACAAGATGCGATTCGTGGCATGCTTGTGGATTTGTATATGTGATGAATTGGCAAAATATAATTGGAAATAGTCAAACCATTACGCATCTGCAAACATTACTTGCCGAGGGGACGATGCCGCATGCGCTTTTATTTGTTGGTCCAGAGGGAATAGGCAAATTCCTCTCGGCGACGATAATTGCTGCGGCACTTTTTTGTGAGGGTGAGCAAAAACCTTGTGGGAAGTGTAAGTCATGTGGGCAGCTCAGTGCCAAAAATCATCCGGATTTATTCGTGTTAGAGCCAGATGGACAGACGATTAAGATAGAACAAGTAAGAACTCTGCAAAGTAATATTGCGTTTGCCCCCTATATGGCGAGTCAGCGAGTGGTTATTATTGATAAAGCGGACTGCATGACCGCACAATCCGCCAATAGTCTCTTAAAAACGTTAGAAGAGCCAACTGGCAATGTTGTTTTTATTTTAATTGCCGCGAGTAGACAAAAGCTTTTGGATACAATTTTATCGCGGTGTATGGTGATTGATTTTCAACCGATTGATCGAGAAGTATTAGCCGAAGCATTGGTAGAAAGAGAAATTGAGCCTGCGGTGGCAAATGTAATTGCTAGGCTTGCCGAGGGAAGCTTTGGCAAAGCACTGCGTTTACTTGAAGAAAATGGTTTGCAAATGCGTAATCGGGCATTGCGTGTATTAGAGCAGCTTGTCAATCCTGATATGGATGTGATCTGGCGTGAAAGTAGTGAACTAAGCGAGCTTGATCGAACAAAAATTTTTGAAGTATTGCTTGATTTAAACCTGCTATTTCGCGATATACTAGTGATGCATAGCGATAAGAACAGCAAATTGATTTATAATATTGATGTTGTCGCTGAGCTTGGCCTAGAAATGGAGCATTGGTCGGTTCGCAGACTATTGCTAGCGATCGGTGAAGTAGCGAATACAGAGCAGATGCTCAAGGCAAATGTAAATGCTAAATTGGCAGTGGAACAATTATTAATAAAATTACGGGATTTATAGGGAGGCTATGTGTTGCAAACAGTAGTAGGAGTACGCTTTAAAAAAGCGGGTAAAATATATTATTTTGACCCAGGCGAGTTAACAATTGCTGAATTTGACGATGTTATTGTAGAAACTGCGCGAGGCGTGGAATATGGACAAATCGTTATCGGTCCTAGGGAAGTGAAAGACGAGGAGATTGTTTTACCACTAAAGATTGTACAGCGAAAAGCGACTAAAGCTGATTTGGAAAAAGTCGAGGAAAATCGATCTAAAGAGAAAGAAAGTTTCCGAATTTGTGAAAAGAAAATTGCTACGCACGGCTTGCCGATGAAGTTAATCGATGTAGAATATACCTTTGATGTCAATAAGATTATTTTCTACTTTACTGCAGAAGGCAGAATTGACTTTAGAGATTTGGTCAAGGATTTAGCAGCTGTATTTAGAACCAGAATAGAACTTCGCCAAATTGGTGTGCGCGATGAAGCAAAATTAATGGGCGGGGTTGGTTGTTGCGGACGGTCACTTTGTTGCTCGACCTTCCTTGGCGATTTTGAACCAGTATCCATTCGTATGGCGAAAGAACAGAACTTATCCTTGAATCCAACGAAAATTTCGGGCATTTGTGGTCGGTTGATGTGTTGTTTAAAATATGAAAATGATTGCTATTGTGGCAATTGTTCGAATAAAAAAATTGTGGCACCAAAACAAGGTTCTCGTGTCGTTACGGTTGATGGGGAGGGCAAAGTAATTTCCATTAACGGGCAACGCAAGAGCGCAACGATATTATTAGATGACAATAAAACAATCGTTGTCGCTTGGGAAGATGCAGTTGAAAAAGACGAACAATAGCGCGGTACTTCAAGTGGGAGAACGCTTGGATGATTTGCTGATTGATCAGATGAAAATTATTCAGCATGATGAGCAATTTAGATTTTCAACGGATGCGGTCTTATTGGCTTACTTTGCTACCGTAAAAGTAAAAGCTAAAGTTGCTGATCTTGGTACAGGAACTGGTGTGATTGCAATGTTGATGGCAGCACGTGGGGCGAGTAAAGTGGAAGGATTTGAAATCAATCCGCGAATGGCAGATATGGCGAGTCGCAGTGTTGCCTTTAATGAGTTGGAAGATATCATTACGATAAAAGCAATGGATTTACGGGAAATCAAAACGAAGAACGTGGCTGGGGCATTTGACTTAGTGGTAAGTAATCCACCCTACCGCTCGATAGAAAAGGGAAAAATAAATCCCAATGATGACATTGCTATCGCGCGTCATGAAATTTTAGCAACGTTATACGATGTGGTAGGAGCAGCGCGACATTTACTTAAATTTCGGGGAAGATTTGCTATGGTACATTTGCCAGAGCGGTTAGCAGAAATCATCACTGCCATGAAAGAAATGGATCTCGAACCAAAACGGCTACGTATGGTACAGGGAACTGCAGAGAAAAAACCGACGATGGTTCTTATTGAAGGCGTCTTTGGGGCAAAACCGGGGATGATCGTGGATAAACCGCTGATTATCTATAAGCAGGATGGAACGTATCACGATGAAATATTAACATATTATCAAAAGTAGATGTGAAAAGGGCTGCGGCAAATATTATTTTGTTCGCAGCCCTTACTAAATTTAAAATTTATACAATCATAAAGGAGCATTTTATGGAAACGATAACAACGTTCGGTACCTTGTATTTATGTGCCACGCCGATTGGTAATTTAGAAGACATGACTTTTCGTGCTGTAAGAATTCTAGGTGAGGTTGATTTGATCGCGGCCGAGGATACCAGACACACTCGAAAATTATTGACACATTTTGATATTCATACCCCCTTGACTAGTTATCATGAGCATAATAAGTTTGAAAAAGGACCAGAACTCATTGACATGCTACTCTTGGGTAGAAATGTAGTAGTGGTGAGTGATGCTGGGCTTCCTGGTATTGCTGATCCTGGAAGTCATTTGGTAGAACTGGCGATCAAAGCTGGCATTACCGTTACTCCACTACCTGGGGCAAATGCGGCTTTATCGGGACTCATTTGTTCGGGACTGGATACGACAAAGTTTACCTTCGTGGGATTTTTGCCCAAAACAACAAAAAAACGTCGTGAGGTATTGGCAGACTTGGTAAATAATCAAACGACCTTATTATTTTACGAATCACCACATCGTTTAAAGGCAACACTAACAGAATTATTAGATGTTTTCGGCAATCGCAGGGCGGTTGCTGCTCGAGAACTGACGAAAAAATTTGAAGAATTTATTCGTGATTCTTTAGCTGGTTTAAAAGAGCATTTTCAGGTGCAGCAGCCACGCGGGGAATTTTGTCTAATTATTGAAGGATATGATTGTAGTGCTGACGTTGACAAAGCAGCAGAGTTAGCGGAACAGCGTTCACCATATGAGGTGGTTTTGGATTTGCTAGAGCAAGGAATCGATAAAAAAGCAGCAATCAAGCAAGCTGCTTTAACCCTCGGCTTAGCAAAACGCGAGGTTTACCAAGCTGTATTAGAAGCAGAAAAAAAAGTACCATAAGCAGGCAGTTGCCTAGCTTATGATACTTTTTATGTAAGATAAATTAGTTTTCAGATGGTTGTTGTAGAGCTGTAGCACATTCAGAACAAACATTTTTGCCTTTGTATTTTGTAACGTTATCAGCGTTACCACAGAATACACAAGCGCAAGAAGGTTCATATTTGCGAAGAACGATGCGGTCTTGGTCTACATAAATTTCTAAAGCATCTTTTTCTTCAATAGAAAGGGTGCGGCGCAATTCGATTGGAATAACTACTCTACCTAATTCGTCTACTTTACGTACGATACCAGTTGATTTCATAGTAATCTCTCCCTTATAATTCTTTTCAACAATGTTCGACAAAATTCGTCTAACTAAATAATACCAGATATTGCAATTGGTGTCAACCCTAAAAATTCCATAAAAGTCAGACTTTTTTCGTTTTACACAAAAAAATGTAAATTTCTTAGTACATTATAGCACAAAATGTAGAAACATGTCGAATGTTTTCATTAAAATAATTATAGCAAATTATTATGAATTTTTTATGAATTTTTAATAAAATTTTCAAAATTTTTATGATTGTTGCTGTTAAGGAATTTTGGTGATAATATAAAAAGATATGAGGCGTATTGCGCCATTTGATACGTAGATCAACATTGCTTTCTATGTAGTAAATGTTTCAATTATCTTTAGCTTATAAATGTTTCATTTGAAAGGGGTTTATTTTTAGTGGAAAAAAAATCATTCTATATAACAACGCCAATTTATTATCCTAGTGATAAGTTGCATATTGGACATGCATATTGCACGACAATTGCTGATTCAGTGGCACGTTACAGGAGGCTCGCAGGTTATGATGTATTATTTTTAACTGGTTCTGATGAACATGGTCAAAAAATTCAACGTAAAGCTACAGAGCAGGGGGTTACGCCACTGCAATATGTAGATAAAATTGTGGCAGGCTTTCAGGATTTATGGAAACGTTTAAACATTTCGAATGATGATTTTATTCGGACTACCGAAGAAAGACATCATAAAGTAGTACAAGCGATCTTTAAAAAGATCTATGAACAGGGCGATATTTATAAGAGCAACTATGAAGGTCTTTATTGTACTCCTTGTGAAACATTCTGGTTAGAACGTCAATTGGTTGATGGAAAATGTCCAGATTGCGGTCGTCCAGTAGAACCTGTGCAAGAAGAGAGTTATTTCTTCCGCATGTCAAAATACCAAGAGCGTTTACTTACTTTTATTGATGAAAATCCTGACTTTATTCAACCGGTATCACGCCGCAATGAAATGATTAACTTCATTAAAGGTGGTCTAGAAGACCTGTGTATTTCTAGAACAACGTTTGATTGGGGGATTCCAGTACCAATTGATGATAAACATGTAATCTATGTATGGTTTGATGCTTTAACAAACTACATAACAGCAGCAGGGTATCTGTCGGATGATGCGAAGTTTGCAAAGTATTGGCCAGCGGATGTTCACCTAGTGGGCAAAGAAATTGTTCGTTTCCATTCGATTATTTGGCCGATCCTTTTAATGGCGCTTGGTTTAGAATTACCGAAAAAGGTTTATGGACATGGCTGGTTAATTGTAGAAGGCGATAAAATGTCGAAGTCGAAAGGTAATGTTGTTGACCCAGTGGGGTTAATTGAAGAATTTGGCGCAGATACGATTCGTTACTTCTTGCTTCGCGAAATTAATCTTGGTATGGATGGTAATTTCTCGCGTGATGCGCTGATCCAACGGATCAATTCCGACCTTGCCAATGACCTTGGTAATTTACTTCACCGTACTTTAAGTATGGTTGAAAAATTTAACGGCGGAGTATTGTCAGCACCGAATGAAGCGGATGAAGTGGATGCTTCGTTGATTGAACTTGCTAGTAAAACAGTAGCTGAGTATGAACACTTAATGGATAAGATGGACATTAGTCCGACGATCAAATTGGTTTGGGCATTTATCAGTCGTACCAATAAATATATTGATGAAACAGCACCTTGGGCTTTGGCGAAAGATCCAGCGAAAAAAGTACGTTTAGATACTGTGATGTATAATTTAGTAGAAAGTTTGCGGGTGATTAGTATTTTAATTTCCCCATTCATGCCAAATACTGCACCGAAAATTTGGATGCAATTGGGAATTGAAAAAGACTTTGCTAGTGTACAATTAGTTGACATAAAAACATGGGGACAAACTCCAGTTGGGACAAAAGTGAACAAGCCAGAACAAATTTTCCCTCGTATTGAGGAAGAAAAAGAAGTCGCAGCTCAAGACACTACCAAAACGGAGAAAAAAGTAGATACGGTAAAGGCTCCGATAGCCTCGGCAGAAGAAGCTGGGCCCAGCGAAATTACAATTGATGAGTTTGCCAAGATGGATTTGCGCGTGGTAAAGGTTTTGGCTGCGGAAAAAGTGAAAAAAGCCGATAAGCTCCTTATGTTGACCGTTGATTTGGGAAATGAGCAAAGAACGATTATTTCTGGTATTGCCAAACATTATGAACCAGAAGTATTGGTTGGTAAAAATGTTGTCATGGTTGTGAATTTAAAACCTGCAAAAATTCGTGGTGTCGTGTCGCACGGAATGGTACTAGCGGCATCCGTTGATGAAGCACTTAAAGTAGTAGAAATAGATATGCCAGTAGGTAGTAAGGTGAAATAAAAATGTTATTTGATTCTCATGCACATATAGATGATGAAAAATTTGATGATGACCGTTTAGCGGTGATTACTAGGGCGAAAGAAAATGGTGTGGAGCATTTTATCAACGTTGGTGCTGATATGCAATCTTCCCTGCGCTCAATCAAACTCGCCGAGGACCATAAAGAAATTTATGCAGTGGTTGGCGTACATCCGCATGAGGCGGAAAAAGTGCTAAAAGCAGATTATGATCAGATTGCACAGTGGACGCGGCATCCTAGGGTGGTAGGTATTGGGGAGATTGGACTGGATTATTACTATGATCTTTCTCCACGCCAGCTGCAAAAAGAGGTGTTTATTCGTCAACTTGATGTTGCTCGGCAAATGCATATGCCGGTTAGTATTCACGATCGTGATGCCCATGGTGATACGATGGCAATACTAAAAAGTGAAGGCAAAGGAATCGTTGGTGTCGTACATTGCTTTGCTGGTAGTATGGAAATGGCAAAAGAGCTGATCAAAATGGGCTGGTATCTAGGGGTAGATGGCCCGGTTACCTTTAAGAATGCGGCTAAACTACCAGAAATCATGACCAATATTCCGCTTGAACGGTTACTGATTGAAACGGATAGTCCGTATTTAACACCAGTACCGCTCAGGGGAAAACGCAACGAACCTGCCTATGTCAGATATGTAGCCGAACATGTTGCTGCTTTACGTAATCTTGAGTTTGAAACATTTGCGAAAGCGACTACACAAAATGTATGTGATTTGTTTGCCATAAAGTTATAGAAAATAAGGAAAGAAGCCCGCACGGTTTTATAAAATTGTGCGAGCTTCTTTTTTTAGGTATTTTTATGCATAATTTTCCCAGACGGTGCATATGATTAGTATGTAAAGTGTTGAATAAATTTCAATGCTAATTTAACGACTTATGCATAAATTATAACAATAGAGGAAATATTTTTTTGGATAAAAATACAAGTAATATTTGACAAAGGAATATTTACATGTTATAATGCACAAGTTCTTTTAAAGGGGGAATTTAATGAGTAGAAAAGCAAAAATTTTCAACAAAAAAACTATAATGATTTCTATTTTGATACTAACTATGGCTTTAGTATCAGGCTTTGTTTGGGGGCAAAAAAGCGTCCAAGTTGTAGCTGATGGCAAAATGATGACAGTAAGTACATTGAAGAGTAACCCTATACAAATTATTGAGCAAGCAGGCGTTAAATTAGAAGCGCAAGATGAGTACCGTTTATCGACAAAGAGTGTGAAAGATAATACCGTTATTACCGTTTATCGAGCTGTTCCTATCACCGTTACTTACAAAGGTACAAGCAATCAAATGCTTACGGGGAAACCAACAGTAGGAGAACTTCTCGAAGAATTGAATATTACAGGTGAGGCGATTAGAGTCGAACCAAGTCCGGAAACGAAAATTACAGCAGATGTTAATATAAAGGTCGTAATAGTAGCTGAAAAAAATATTGAACGTGAAGAAGAAGAACAATATCAAGTGATTCGTCAGCCAGATACTACGATGGAGCAAGGCAACGAGGAAGTCGTGCAACAGGGAGAAAATGGCACAAAATTGACAACGGTAAAGGTCAATTATGACGATGGCGTAAAGGTAAAGGAAGAAGTTCTCAGTGAAAAAATTATAAAACCAGCAAAACCAGAAGTGATCAAAGTAGGTGCTCGTAACACCGTAGAAACTTCTCGTGGCGCAATGAGATTTAGACGTGCTGTTTACATGGAAGCAACAGCTTACTTGCCAACTGACGGTAATGGCAATGGTATTACTGCAACGGGGATGACTGCCAGACATGGTGTAGTTGCAGTAGATCCAAATGTAATTCCTTTGGGCACGAGATTATATATTCCAGGCTATGGCATGGCGGTTGCTGCCGATACTGGTGGCGCCATAAACGGTAATATCATCGATCTATGTGTAGAAGATTATGGTGAGGCTATGAGTTTTGGACGACGTACAGTTAAAGTTTATATATTAGAATAACTTCATTGGGGCTGTTGCAAAAGAATTTTGCGACAGCTCTTCGTTTATACTGCAAAGATTACCTTTCCGTGTTAAAATGATATTTATAACTATTTCAGAGATAAAGTGGGTTTTAAAATGATAAAAGAAGTCCTTGTAGTAGAGGGAAAGCAAGACGTGATTGCGATCAAGAAGGCAGTCGAAGCGGATTGTATCATAACCGGGGGATTTAGTCTAAAACCGTATATGATTGAGAATATTCGTCAAGCCTATGAAAAGCGTGGTATAATCATTATGACTGATCCAGATGGGGCGGGAGAGCGTATTCGCAAATTCTTAAGCGAACGTTTCCCAAATGCTAAACACGCTTTTGTACCTAAAGAAGATGCTACAGCCAATAATGATGTTGGTATCGAGCAAGCTTCACCAGAAGCGATTCAGCGGGCGCTAGAGAAAGTTCGTTACTTGGAATGGACGCCAACGCAAACATTTACTGCTGCGGATTTGATTGCTGCAGGATTAAGCGGTTTTGCAAATGCATCGGAAAGACGAGCAAAAATTGGGGCAGTTCTTGGGGTTGGTTATGCCAATGCTAAGACGTTTTTAACAAGATTAAATAATTATGGTGTTACAGAAGCTGAATTTGCTCATGCATTGGACGCTTTGGATGCCGATATAGTAGAGGAGACTACGACTGAATGATTCAGCCTACAATCGCAAAACGCGAAGTAACAAAATACATTTTAAAAACTTTTGACATTCATATGAGTAAAAAACTTGGACAAAACTTCTTAATTGATGAGGCAATTGTCCAAGAGATTGTTCATGCTTCTGATATTCAAGAAGGGGAAACCGTTCTTGAAGTTGGTCCTGGGATTGGTACGTTAACGCAGGGGCTAGCTGAAGCGAAAGCAAATGTCATCGCGGTTGAAATCGATAATCGTCTACCCGAAGTGTTGGCAAAAACGCTGGAAGGTTACGAGAATGTACGAATTGTTCATGGTGATATTTTAAAAGTAAATATTCCTGAACTTGTTGAGGGGAAAAACTTTAAAGTGGTAGCCAATTTGCCATATTATATTACAACCCCAATCATTATGGCACTTTTAGAGCAAAAGCTACCAGTAACAAAAATTGTTACAATGATTCAAAAAGAAGTAGCTGATCGCATGGTGGCGAAGCCAGGTAAGAAAGATTATGGTGCATTATCGGTGGCGGTACAGTATTATACAACGCCAGAGATTGTCGCACAGGTTCCACCAAAATCGTTTATTCCGGCACCAGCTGTTGACTCTGTCGTGATTCGTTGTGATGTACGTCCAGAGCCAGCGGTAAAAGTAATCAGTGAGAAAATGTTCTTCCGCGTAGTAAAAGCGGCATTTTCACAGCGCCGCAAAACTTTAAGCAATTCTTTAAAGACAATGGGAATTGCTGCAGAAGAAATCAAAAAAGCAATTGATGATGCTGCTATTGATGGGACGAGACGCGGTGAAACTTTAACATTGCAAGAGTTTGCTGTGATCGCCGACAATCTTGAAGAAAATAAAATAGTAGAGTAGTCATGATAAAAGGGCAGTCAAGCGACTGCCCTTAGCCTGTATACAAACTATGGACAGACAGGCCGCGGGTCGGCGATAAGCACTCATCTGCGTCGTTACAGTAAGGTGCTGCTCGTCGACGTACGAAAGTACGACTCCTTCGCAACCCCTTACTGTGCCTATCATCTGAGTGCCTCTCACCAACCGGCAGCCTATCTTCGTACTAGTTTATAAGTGGAACGGATTTAGATATTTTCTAAATCATCGACACAAATATTTTATTTTGTCGATAGCCTGAAGGCAGTCAAACGACTGCCTTTTTGTTTTTCTTATGATAGAGGAAATAGTAGATAACTATGCGAATCAGCAAAATAAGATACAATCATCTAGCAGTAATTGTCTATTTGCCAATGACATTGTCGTTTCGAGAAATATGTTATAATGAGTCATTAGCTAGTAATAACCGAAAGAAGGCGAGAAGATGAAGATCATTGATGCACATTTGCATTTTTCTGCGAATGAACATTTTAAGCAAACAGCATACAAGGCTGGGCATTTAGATAGTTTAGAACACTTAGCGGGAGTTTTTCATGAGCAAAATATCGTTTTGGGCATCGGTATGGGGGTAGATGGTAAAGAGAACAATAGTAAGGTTAGTAAGCCGCTTACTGTAAATTTTGGGACGGAACAACCCCCTAATTTTTTAGTGCAATGTTTGGGGATTGATACCGCTACGATTACGAAAGAAAATAGCGAGGCGAGCGTAGCTGCATTTAAGAAGAAGTTGGAAGAGCAAAATGTCGTCGGGTTAAAAGTATATGCAGGGTATCAGCACTTCCATGTCAATGACCCTGTCTATCATCCCTTTTATGAACTCGCCGAAGCAAATAATATACCAGTTGTTATTCATACTGGGGACACAGCAAATTCTGCTGGTTTGCTCAAGTTTTCGCATCCGTTAACAGTGGATGAGGTTGCTGTTAATTTTCCGCGGGTACGTTTTGTTATGGCACATTATGGAAATCCTTGGATTATAGATGCAACTGAAGTAGCTAAAAAGAATCCGAATGTTTATATTGATTTATCAGGACTAGCAGAAGGGAAGTTTCAGGTTGATTGGTTTTACGACACCTATAAAGGGTATATAGAGCAGATGAAAACATGGCTCACCTATTTATCACGTTATGATAAAATCATGTATGGCTCTGATTGGCCACTCGTCAATATGGCAACCTATATAGAAGTCGTACAGCGGTTGATTCCAGAGCAATATCATCAGGCGGTATTCTATGATAATGCTACCCATGTATTCCCGAGAATCAATATGCTGTTGAAATAGGATGATCTATAGCAAAATAAAGGAAGTGGTACTGATGAAGATGATATCCTGGAATGTAAATGGACTAAGAGCGTGCTTGGGAAAAGGCTTTGTCGAAGCGTTTCAAGCGCTAGATGCAGATATCTTTTGTTTGCAGGAGACGAAGATGCAGCAAGGCCAAGCGGAAATCAATTTGGAAGGGTATCAGCAATATTGGAATAGTGCGATAAAAAAAGGGTATTCTGGTACAGCGGTATTTACTAGGATTGTACCGATTAACGTTAGCTATGGACTAGGGGCAGAGGAGCACGATCAAGAAGGACGCGTGATTACCTTAGAGTTCGCTGATTTTTATTTAGTCACAGTGTATACGCCAAACTCGAAACGTGAACTAGAAAGGCTGCAATATCGCATGCGCTGGGAAGATGATTTTAGGGCTTACCTAACAGCATTAGACGAAAAAAAATCGGTGATCGTTTGTGGTGATTTAAACGTTGCCCATCAGGAAATTGATCTTAAAAATCCGAAAACGAATCGCCATAACGCTGGTTTTACGGATGAAGAAAGAGACAAGATGACAATGCTGCTAAGTGCTGGATTTACCGATAGTTTCCGCTATTTGTACCCTGGCAAGACTGACAGTTATAGTTGGTGGTCTTACATGCGGCAAGCGCGTGCTACAAATGCGGGGTGGCGGATTGATTACTTCCTCGTCTCTGATGAAATCAATCAGCAAATCAAAGCAGCTAGCATTTATAAGGAGATTTTTGGTAGTGATCAGTGTCCTGTG
>JARBTT010000169.1 GCA_029240055.1 Anaerosinus sp. | reverse complement strand
CTATTTTAGATAACTGTAAAGCCGTGAATCAATATATCCTAAATTACAAACCACAACAGAAGCTCGATAAAAGTCATATTAATAAAATTGTTCGTGCTTTAGAAAATAAGATGAACAAGAAGTAAAAAGGTGTCCGCTAGGCCAGAAAAAACGCGTAGTTATTATTTGGCTGAAGTTATTATTAATTATTTTATTATAAATTTGGTCAGTAGGATTTTAGTATGTTTTGGCGAATGGTAATAGATAATGGTATATAGCAATAATGTTATGATGCTGAATGCAATGGAGGATAAAATATGAGTGATGAAAGAGATTGGGATCTGTTTAAACAAAAGTTGAAAGTGAAAACTGGCATTGATTTAAATGAATATAAAGCGAACCAAATGCAACGTCGGATTACAAATTTGATGACAAGACATAACCATAAATCCTATGTTGAGTTTTTCAATTCAATTGAAAATGATAAGAAGGCATTTGCTGATTTTATCGAATATTTGACGATTAACGTAAGTGAATTTTTCCGTACACCAGAAAAGTTTTCTGAGTTAGAAGCGAAAGTAATTCCTGACCTATTAGCAAAAAGCCCTAAGCTAAATATTTGGAGTGCCGGCTGTTCTATTGGGGCTGAGCCTTATTCTTTAGCGATGATTCTAAAGGATATGACACCATCCGCGAGACATCGCATTTTAGCTACCGACCTTGATATTGAAATTTTGAATAAAGCAAAAGCTGGCGTTTACAATGGCAATGAAATTAAAAATATTTCTACGTCGCGTAAAAGCACTTATTTCAATATTGAAGGTGATAAATATACAGTTTTAGATGATATCAAATCACGTATTGAGTACAAACGTCATAATTTATTATTAGACAGCTTTGAAACGGGGTTTGATTTGATTCTTTGTCGTAATGTGGTTATTTACTTTACGGAAGAAGCAAAGGATAAACTTTACCGCCGTTTCTTTGCAGCGCTAAAACCAGGTGGGGTTTTATTTGTAGGCGGAACAGAGGCAATTTTGAATTTCCGTGATATTGGATTCGCAAGTTACTTACCATTTTTCTATCGCAAACCATTTTAAAAAATACCCCAATTAGAAAATAATTTAAACAATGCAGTTAATTTGTTGAAAATGATGCGAACGAAGGTTTTTTCTTCGATGGAGGATTGTGCGAGCAAATCGACTTTCTTGACGACGTTGTTATCGGCAAGTAACTTCAATTCACCGATTTTTTGCCCCTGATAAACAGGGGCTTTTATTTTGTCTGGTATATCAATATCTACGGTGATAGAACCTTTCTGGGCTTCTTCGACGACCATTGCAGCATCGCTACCTAAGATGGCATCGACGCTTTCGCCAAAGCCACCTTCAACTGCAACACTGTCAATAAAGGCGCCGCTATTGGCATATTCAAATAATTCGTAGTTATCAAAGCCCCATTGCAATAGATTTTGTGAATTTTGCCAGCGAGACTTGTCGTGTAGCATAACAGCGATTAAGCGTTGATTGTTTTTGGTGGCACTGGCCACGAGACATGGGCCAGCTTCATTTGTTGTTCCCGTTTTAACACCATCGGCTTCTGCGAGCATCCACAGAAGTTTGTTGGTGTTTTTTAAATTCTGCTCGTGGTTATTACCACGGCTATCTTTCCAATCAACATTGGTATGCTTGGTGTTGACGATTTCGGCAAAAATCGGATTATTCATCGCATAGCGTGTGATCCAAGCCAGATCATAGGCACTAGAATAATGGTTTGGTGTAGGCAAACCGTTGGGGTTTTGAAAATGGGTATGATAGGCGCCAAGTTCTTTGGCTTTTTCATTCATTAGTACAACAAAATCATCTACGGAACCGGAAATGAATTCGGCGATAGCAATGGCACTGTCATTACCAGAACGAAGCATAAGCCCGGTGAGTAATTCGTGGAGGGTGATGATTTGACCTTTTTCAAGGTACATGCTAGAGCCAGAAGTATTTGCAGCCTTGGCACTAATCGTAGCATTCTCTTCAAGTCGGTTACTTTCAATGGCTAGAATTGCAGTCATAATCTTTGTAGTGCTGGCAGGTGGTAACTGCTCATAAGCATTCTTTTCAAAAAGTATTTGCCCAGTTTTCGCATCAATCAGGACAGCGCCACTGGCGCTGATGGTGGGGGGGGCTGGTTTGCAAAAAGCGAAATTGGTAATGAGTAGCAGAGGAACTAAGATAGACGCAATTTTTTTTATCGAAGGAAGCATGCAAAATCCTCCTCATTGTTTCGTAATATTTTAGAGTGTGTTTCAAAAAACACACAACCTTAAAATGCAAGAGTCTCTTTTAGCAGATTATATTACTTAACCGAGGAAATGATGCATATATTTAAAAAAAAAGCGTACTATCCAGTAAGGTCATAGAAGGGAGGCAAGGCTTATGGTTTCTATGCGCAATTGTTTTGCAATGACGGTGGTTGCTCTCGCCTTGGTTGCTAAAGTAAGCCAAGGCATTTTTTTAGAGGAAGTAAAAGTCGTAAAAAAAATTCCTACCACGCATAAGGTAGTTGCTCTAACCGTTGATGATGGACCGCATTATAAAACAACGCCAGACTTGTTAAAAGTTTTAAAAGAAAAAAATGTGAAGGTGACGATGTTCGTCTTGGGCCAAAATGTTAAAGAACATCCGGAATTGGTTGCCCAGGCAGCCCAAGATGGGCATGAAATTGCTACCCATGCCTACACACATAACCCTTTAACGAAAATGAGTCAAGCAGAATGTGCAGCAGAATTGGATAAAACAGAAGCAATTCTCAAAAAAATTGAGATAAAACCGCATTTGTTTCGTCCGCCGGGGGGATTATACAATGATGCCGTGATCAAAGAAGCCGATAAACATTCTTATACGACGGTTTTGTGGTCAGTTGATCCGAAAGATTGGCAAAGGCCAAGTGTAGAGAAGGTGGTAAACACGGTTACCACTACAGTAGAACCGGGGAGTATTGTGCTGTTGCATGACGGTCAATATCCATTGCCTACCATTATTGATAACTTACGGGCAAACGGCTATACCTTTGTTACCATAAGTGAACTGCTTGAATATTATGAAGTGCGAGAAACAGGTCTATTTTCATATTTAAATTATCAAAAGATTTTGTTAAACTAAATACTATTATAATTATTTACGCCGAAATGTGTTAGAATAGAATAAAAGCATATTGTCAGTGAAATATGGAGGATAAATATGTATTGTAATCATGAAGTCGAAACGATGCCTAGAGCAACAATGATTGAATTACAAACGCAAAAATTGCAAAAAATGATAAAATGGGTCTATGAAAAAAGCCCTTTCTATAAAGAAAAAATGGCGTCATTGGGGCTTACTGATCAATCCATACAAACGCTTGAAGATTTGCAGAAGCTACCTTTCACGACGAAAGAAGATTTGGTTACCAATTCGCCCTTTGGATTTTTGACTGTTCCGCTAAGTAGTACCATTCGTATGCGTATGATTGGCGATTATAAACCAGTAACAAAAGCCTATACCAGTGCAGATGTTGGACGGAATGTGGAAATGACGGCACGTGCTTTAGTAGCAGGTGGTGTCAATATGGCGGATGTTTTACAAATTTGCGAAGATTATACAAGCGAACAGGCGCTAGGAATTCAGTATGCTGCGGAGATTTTGGGGGCGACTGTTGTTCCGACCGAGATGACAAAGCTGGAACTTCAATTGGAAATGATCGATAAATTGCGGATTACAGCTATCGCTAGTAATGCCCAGCAGATGCTGCAATTATTAGTGGCGGGGCAAGCTTTAAATTATGATGTAGCACAGCTGGCAATTTCCAAAATTTTTTCTTTAAACAATGATACGAAAAATAGTATGGATGAGCACATTGCTAGTCGATTTAATGCAAGAGTATTCAATTTGTATTCTCCTCTAGAAATTGGAAGTTCAGCAATGATGTTTGAATGTCAGAAAAAATGTGGTTTACATATTCAAGAAGATTATTATTATCCAGAGATTATTAACATTATCAATGACAGCAATATTTTGGATGGTCATATGGGTGAATTGGTTCTTACTGCATTATCAACTGAAGCGATGCCGATTATTCGCTATCGCACCGGGCAAATGGTAGCGATTGATCGTGAGGTGTGTTCTTGTGGCCGAACACTCTCCAGAATAAAAATACCATAAGAATTTATTTACAATGATGATTTTGTTTTTTCTGACTCAATATTGGGTACATTACCTATTGAGGAGGTGTTGTATATGATGTTTGGTCATAAAAAACGTTATCCGATGATTGGCTCGGTGGATTCCGACGATATGAGAAGTATGGCAAAAATGGCATTTGCAGGTTTCATCTTTTATCAAGCAGCAAAATACGTTGTAAAAGAGATCATGGATTAGTCTCCTTAGAAAATTGCTCTGGCTTTTTAGCTGGGGCAATTTTTTTGCAGGATTATTGAAAAAAAACCAGAATTTTTAAGAGCATATTCTTATACGAGTGTGTTTCAAAAAACACACAACCATAAAAGTCAAGAGACTGTTAGTCTCTATAAAGTAATTTAGAAACAATACGAACTGTTTAAGAAATATAAACTTGTTACTGCGAATCGACCATAGAGCCAAATAAATATACAGGAGGCAGCAACATGACATTACAGCAATTAAAATATATGATAGAGGTTGTAAAGTGTGGCTCGATTAATGAAGCCGCAAAAAGACTATATATCACACAGCCGAGTTTATCAAGTGCAATAAAAGAACTGGAAGCAGAAATTGGAGTTGAGCTCTTTATCCGAACGCCCAGAGGTATTACGCTTTCAATCGACGGTGCGGAATTCCTTAGCTATGCGCGCCAGGTGGTAGAGCAGACAGGGCTTCTGGAGCAGCGTTACTTAAATAAAAAGCCTTCCAGGCAGCTCTGCTCCATTTCCACACAGCATTACGCCTTTGCAGTGAATGCGTTTGTAAACCTCATTACGCAAAGCGGGGCAGATGAGTATGAATTTACGCTGCGCGAAACACGCACACATGAAATTATTGAGGATGTTAAAAACCTGCGCAGTGAAATTGGAATTTTATATCTAAATTCTTTTAACCGGAAAGTCATTGAAAAGCTTCTGCGAGAAAGCCATCTTACTTTTCATCCTCTATTTGAAGCAAAGCCTCATATTTTTATCAGTAAACAAAACCCTTTAGCCGATATGAATTTTGTAACGTTAGACGATTTACAGCAATACCCATACTTGTCTTTTGAGCAAGGAGAATTTAATTCCTTTTATTTTTCTGAGGAAATTTTAAGCACTGTGTTCCATAAGAAAAGCATCCATGTCAGCGACCGAGCGACGCTATTTAATCTTTTGATCGGGCTGAACGGCTATACCATATCCACCGGCGTTGTTAGCGCCGATTTAAATGGCGATAACATCATATCTGTTCCCTTGTGCGTTGAGGATCATATGCAGGTGGGCTGGATTGCAAATCACCAAATACAACTTAGTAAACAGGCAAGAACTTATGTTAATGAATTGAAGTCCGTTATACAGGAATATGGAATTCAATTGCAGGAATAGGGTATAGGTAAAATCTATATATATGTATCGAATATAAGTGTTACCCTATATGGTTTTCCTCATGTTATACTGATAAAAAATTTAAGATATAAGGAGAATCATATATGAGTACTTTTTTTGAAAATACAACGAAAAGAACAACGGTTCCTTTCCGCTATGATGTAGTTGGTAGCTTTCTTCGTCCGCAGGTCATTAAAGATGCCAGAGAGAAATTCACAGCAGGGGAAATCACACAGGTAGAGCTTTCACAAATTGAAGACGAGCAAATTAAAAAGCTTGTTGTTAAGCAGAAAGAAGTCGGGCTGAAAGCTGTTACCGACGGAGAATTTCGCCGTAGCTATTGGCATTTGGATTTCTTTTGGGGCTTTGACGGTGTAGACCATGTCATCCTTGACCACGGTTATTTCTTCAATGGTGAAGAAACCAGAGCGGACTCGGCACGCCTTTCTGGCAAAATCAATTTTACAAATCATCCGTTTTTGAATCATTACAGTTTTTTGCAGCAAGTAGTTGGTAGCGATGCCATTGCAAGACAGACGATTCCTGCTCCAGCTCAATTTTTTGCCGAGCTAGTGCGAGGTGAAAATGAAAAAGAAATTGCGAAATTTTATTCCGAACGTGAAGACCTTTACAAAGATATCTCCGCGGCTTATCGCAAAGCGATTCTGGCGTTTTATGAGCTGGGCTGTCGGAATATACAATTGGATGATTGCACATGGGGAATGCTTTGCGATCAGAATTTCTGGTCTACTATGGCAGGTGAGGGCTATGATGTCAAAGAACTTCAGAATTTGTACCTGCGCCTTAACAATGATGCGATTGCAGACCTGCCGGAAGATTTGATCGTAACCACACATGTATGCCGGGGTAATTATCACTCTACTTGGGCAACCTCTGGTGGTTATGATCCAGTTGCCCAAACGCTACTTGGAAGAGAAAATGTTTCCGCCTATTATTTGGAATATGATACCGATCGTGCAGGCGATTTCTCCCCTCTCAAACATGTCTCCGGTGATAAGTTGGTTGTACTTGGTCTTATTTCCTCCAAAACAGGAGAATTGGAAGATAAGTCGAAAATCATCGCCCGGGTTAAGGAGGCGGCGCAGTATATCCCGACAGATCGTTTGTGTCTGAGCCCGCAGTGCGGCTTTGCCTCCACAGAGGAAGGCAATATCCTCACAGAGGAGCAGCAGTGGAATAAGCTTGCCTTTATTAAAGAAATTGCAGAGGAACTTTGGGGATAAGAGGGTAAGGCAGGCAAGTAGAGTAGAAATCAAATTTAATAGGTTGCTCTAGCTTTTTAGCTGGGGCAATTTTTTTTTGCAGGATTATTGAAAAAAAACCAGAATTTTTAAGGTATAAAGGAGGGAACGCTTGTGCGATTTATACATACTTCAGATTGGCATTTAGGCAGGTTGTTTCATGGTAAGCATTTAACGGATGACCAAGCTTATGTACTAGAGCAGTTCCAGGCTTTAGTAAAAGATACAAAGCCCGATGCAATTATAATTGCTGGGGATATTTATGATAGATCGGTACCGCCGACGGAAGCGGTAGAACTTTTAGATGATACCTTAGCGAAACTTTTATTGGATGAAAAAGTTCCAATTATGATGATTGCGGGAAATCATGATAGTCCGGAACGCGTTGGCTTTGGCAGTAAATTGTTAGCAAGGCAAGGCCTCCATGTCGTGGGCACGCTTGAAAAGAATGTGCAGCCAATTGTTTTTCAGGATACGTTTGGTGATGTATATTTTATGCCATTTACGTATGCCGAGCCAGCTTTGGTGCGCCATTTATTTCAGTTAGATAAGTTAGATAGTCACGAGCTGGCAATGCAGTTTCTCGTGGAGCAAAGTTTAGCGAACATCCCTGCCAAAGCGCGTAAAGTTGCGATTGCCCATACCTTTATTGCTGGCAGCATGGAAAGTGAATCGGAGCGTCCCTTGTCGGTAGGTGGTACGAGTAATGTGAGTAGCAGTGTCTTTGCACCGTTTCATTATACAGCGTTGGGGCATTTGCATAATTCACAACGTGCTGGTGCAGAGCATATCCGTTACTCGGGCTCACTATTAAAATATTCGTTTGATGAAGCGAATCATAAAAAAGGGATTAATATCGTTGAGCTAGATGCAGCGGGTAATGCAAAGATCGAAGTGGTAAGTTTAACGCCCAAATACGATGTTCGGGTTGTCGAAGGACATTTTAACGATATTTTAAAAAATCGCATCGACTATCCGCTGAGTGATGACTACATCAGTGTCAAATTATTGGATACGATGCCAATTTTAGATGTGCATGGACAATTAGAAAAAGTATATAAAAATTTGCTACAGATAGAACGTCCTTATTTAACCGTTGCTGGTAAATTGCAAAAGCCAAGCGGCGATCATCGGCGCATGAGTGAAACGGAATTGTTTGATTCTTTCTTTGAACAAATGACTGGGGAAAAACTAACAGAAGTGCAAAGTAAAGTGTTTCGTGAGAATCTAGACGAATTATTTCAAGCAGAGAGGGAGGCCAAAGTATGAAACCATTAATGCTCAAGATCAGTGCTTTTGGCCCTTATGCGGATGAAGTTGTTTTAGATTTTAGCGCACTTGAAGGACGGACTTTCTTTCTAATTCACGGACCGACTGGTTCGGGGAAAACGACGATTTTAGACGCGATGTGTTTTGCTCTTTATGGTGATACGAGTGGAAATGTTCGCGACAGCAAATCGGTACGTAGTGATCATGCCGAGCTTGCCATTGCCACCGAAGTCGAATTTACCTTTGCGATTGGGGAAACAAACTATAGAGTGAAACGTAGCCCCGAGCAACTTCGTCCGAAAAAACGTGGCGATGGGACGACGCTGCAAAGTGCCGAGGCCGAGCTCTGGAAGTTAGCTGAAACAGAAGAAGCCTTACTCACCACGGGGTATAGTGATGTCATCAAACAGGTAGAAACCTTACTGGGCTTTAAGAGTAGTCAATTTCGGCAAGTGGTATTGTTGCCGCAAGGTGATTTTCGTAAATTACTCACGGCAAATTCTGCCGAACGGCAAGAAATCATGCAAACGCTATTTAAGACAGAACTTTACCGGAAAATTGAAGAGCATTTGAATAGTAAATACAAACAAACCAAGCAAAATGGTGAGGAGCTTACCAAACAGCGCAATTGGGTACTCAGTGACGCCAAGGTGGAGACGTTAGAAGAATTGCT
>JARBTT010000168.1 GCA_029240055.1 Anaerosinus sp. | reverse complement strand
TCGTATGCCAAAGTTTCCATGAGCTGTTTCTTGATGGCTTTCTACAATATTCTTTGTTATCGCATACGCCATACCAACAGCATGTTCTGCAACCGATCTTTTATTCGTTCCTGGCGCAATGACGACGGGTATGCCAAGTTCTGTAGCGGCTTTTATATCTACATTATCTACACCAACACCAGGACGGGAAATCACTTTGAGATTTGGGCACTGCTCCATAATTTCGCGTGTAATTCTGCCGACACGAAGAATTAAACCATCAGCTTTTTTTAAATCATCAATAATGGCGTTCATATCGCTATTATCAGCAACAATAACATTGGCATTTTTTCTTAATACATCCATCCCTGTTTCATATAAAGCATGTGACATTACTACTGTCTTTTGCATTTTAATCCGATCCTTTTTTTGTGAATTTTAGCCTAAAACTTCACCTATACTTTTAATTAAGCAGATCATTTTCAGCCAGATATTTTTCAATCTCCGCTATCTTTTGGTCAATTGCTTTCATCTGTTCTTTAGTAATCGGTTCAGATGGCTTAACAACCCGATGGTTAAAGCCCAATTTACTCAGCGCATATTTGGTTGATGCTGTCTGACTCTTGGCCATGGGCCAGATGGATGATGTCATTCCGACAATATGATCATAGAACTTGGTTTTTTCAATATCTCCTTTTTGGCCATATTCCAAAAGCTTAATGAACGGCTTCGGATACAGCGGTGCCATGGAAGGAATATAGCCGTCTGCCCCCAGTAAGAGACTTGCCGCTGCCAGATTGGTAGCACCTTGGTGCAAAACGAAATCTGTACCTTTAAAATGTTCCAAACATGCAAGAAAATCCGGTAAACGGCCTGTTGTGTCCTTATAGCCGATAACCTTTTCAATTTTTGCAATTTTAAAAATAGTTTCCGGCGTTAACGTCTGTCCGGTAAATGGTGGAATATTATATATCATCAGATCAATTTCGGTGTGGCGGGCAATTTCTTCAAAATGACGAATTGTCTCATCTTGAGTTGCATGCCTTGCATAAAACACAGGGGTTACAACCGCAATTTTTCCGCCCATTTGCTCTAATTCTTTAATATTTTCAATAACACGTCTAGTACTTGCATCCATAACACCACAGATTACCGGAACCTGTTCTTTGGTTTCATCCAATGTAATTTGAATCGCACGATTTCTTTCTTTCTGAGTTAGCGCCATTGTTTCGCCATTAGATCCAGCAACAAAGATACCATGAATACCTGTATCAATACATCTGCGGACAAGCAGCCGCAATCCCTTTTCGTCTACATTTTCATTTTCATCTACCGGGGTTATGATCGGCGGAATTACACCAATAACTTTTTTTGTCATGCTAATCTCTCCTCATCACTTATTTTTTTGCTTCAATTTCCTCAGGACGAATGTTGTCTACCTGTCCATAAATGCAAAGTGCATCAATATAACCTCCTTCGCCATATTCAAAAACATGCCATTCCAGTTCATCGAAGTACATAACTGTACCTTTTTTCAATAAATATTTTTCATTTAAATTGTCTTTTGAAGGTCCTCTCTTTACCCATCCGTTCTTGCAATCAAGAACTACAACCGTTTCTTCGGCATGGTTGTGTGGTTCCATCGGCCCACTTTCTGCTGAATAAGTAGCAAAACAGATTGTCATTTTTTCACTGCTGAGTGCGGAGTTTCTACCTACAGCACTAGCGATAATTCTCCCTGGAAGCATATTGGGGTAAATCGCTTCTCTTTCAACAATTCTCATAACTAAAGCCCTCCTCGTAATACTATCTTGTAATTTAACTATTTTGCATTTTTTCTACAGCATCTTTTAATGCTGTTTCACTGCCAACGTTTCCAGGAAATATTACATATGGCATGTTAGGAAACTTACTATCTTCGCCAGTAAGCCATACAGGAATCCCCGGCAGAATTTGTCCGAAAACAAGAGCCTTTTTAACCTGCAATCCCTTAGTCCCCACATCGCTGGAAGTTATTCCGCCTTTAGCAATAATAAAACGTGGTCTAACTGTGAGATTTGCGATAATGCTTGTTACTGCATTTGAAATTTTTTCTGCTAGTTGCAACTCATCCTCTTTGTTTCCAGTATTCAGGTCAAGCCTTTTTCGTCGAGTAAAAACAGTAACCGTACGACCAGCAGCAATCTCTTGTTCCGCTTCTGAGATTACGCGTTGTATTTCAGCTTGAAAGCGGTCATCATCATGTACTAAATGGACATCAAATTCGACAAACTTGATATGCGGGCATTCCTTCAACTTCGCCAACTGTAAAGTCGTTTTCTTCACGTGAGAACCTACAAGAACGATACCACCGTTTGGGTTATTTATATTAACTAGCTCTTGCTGGCTAAGAAGCGGTCGATCATCTATTCCACCGAGAATTTTTACAATACTGGCTGCAGACCTTAGCATAAACCGCTTTCCCTGTTGAATCGCTTTGTATAATGCAACTGTAAATATCTTTAAATCATAATAATCTAAGGCATTTACGATCACTTTTGAAAAATTCTCGACCCCCATCAACTTGTTGCAGATACGATCGACATCTTGCCTTCGAAGTTCGTCAAGCGAAATATACGTCAATGAATCAGCAGCATATTCGCCCTGCGTCTTTTCTTCTACCCACATTCCTAAATGGGAATTCTTATACCCAAAAGTTTTGTCTTTAGCAAATTCTGTATCACTGGCAGGAATCAAAAAATCTTTTTCCAAGACATAATGAATATTGCCTTCGGTATATCTGCCGCCTTCAGGTAAAAACGGGCAAATAATTTCTCCATCAATTATGCTATGTTCATATTTCTCGATGACATTTCTCAGAATGTTTGTTTCCAAAGGGTAATGCCCACGTAAAGTGGAATCCGATCTGCTAATAATCAGATAGCGTTTCTTGGTGATTTTCGCTGCCCTAACTATATGCTCAGCTATTTCACAATGAACCTTGGCAGATTGCTCTGATGTCATAGCCCGCGAGTTTGTCAGGATAAAGAACAGCCGATTTTCTTCTTGAAATCCCGCTAAAATACTGTTCGCCGTCCAATCAGTATAGACAGAAACGCCATGAACCGTCTGTATCCCCGTTGGATCATCATCCAGTATCACCAGTTTTATGTCCACATTTTGCAGTGCCTTATCTAGCAGGATATCCGCCCTTTTTTTCTCAGGCTGAGGGTATTTTTCAATCATTTCCTGGTAAGAAATTTTCCTCAACATTTATATCACCTCCCATATTATTTTATTGCAATTTCCATGCCAATTCTGAAAACATTGATTTCATTGAATTTATTACACAAAATAATTACAAGTGTAACGTTTTTTTATTACACTTGTAATTATTTTGTGTTTCAACTGTAATAAAATTTAAAAATTGGAATCCTCCACGCAGGAATATTTCCGACAATTGACGAATTTTCACATAGCTAATCTAAACTATGAGGTGAAAGAACATGTCCAAAATTGCTTTTATCACTTCTGATGAAGCCTTCCTAGAACAAGTAAAAGTAAGCGTAGCTGACCTTGGTCTGTATAATAAATTAGATCTCCACTTTTGCAAGTTATCAAATGCTACCGCTTTGGCGCACCAGTTGCAGTTACAAGATGTAGACGTCATTATAGCCAGAGGTGGACTGGCGCAATTAATTATTGCTAGCAATATTAAAATTCCTGTCGTAGAAGTTGTTTTTACCGGCCAGGATTTAGCGTATATATTTCAGGAAGCTAAAACCAAGACCAGGCTTTCTAACCCTAAAGTTGCCTTTATTGCTTTTGATAATATGGTAGCCGATGTAGAAATACTTGCCGAAATATTAAATATTGATTTAACCATTTATCGCCTAGAGACAAATGAAGATATCCCCGTGATGGTTGAAAAAGTATCCTATTTACATTACGACATTATCTTGGGCGGTAATAAAACTGTGATGCTCGCTCAAAAAAGAGGCTTGAACACCGTTATGATTCATTCCGGCAGCCATGCAGTAAAAACAGCCTTGTTAGAAGCTCAAAAAATTGCGTTGGGCCGCCTGATAGAAAAGGAAAGTGCCGAGAAATTCAAAGCCTTAATCGACTATTCTATGGAGGGAATCATCAGTATTAATCAAAATAAAAAAATCTTGATTCTCAATCCGGCAGCTGAACGTTTGTTACATTGCTCAGCCAAGGATATGATTGGACAAGATCTTTCTACCATTCTCGATTTGCCTAATATCGACAGTTGCCTCTTGGAAGGCCAGCAAATTCAAGATTATGTATTGCGTCAAGCTCATCTTTGGATAAACGTAAATATTGTCCCAATTATCGTTGATAATGTGCCAATCGGCGCCTTTGTTACTTTCCAGGATATTAGCCGTATCCAAGAAGCTGAAGCTAACATTCGCTACGAAGTATTAGTCCGGAAATTTCTAGCCAAATATACATTGCAAGATATTATCGGCCTTTCACCGCAAATCACTGAAGTCAAAAGAATCGCCCGCGAAATCGCCCGAGTGGATGTTACTACTTTGATTATCGGCGATTCCGGTACTGGCAAAGAGCTCTTTGCGCAAAGTATTCACAATCTAGGTTTAAGAAGCTCCGGTCCATTTGTAGCTGTAAATTGTGCAGCTTTGCCACCGACTTTACTAGAGAGTGAATTATTCGGCTACGTAGAAGGAGCCTTTACCGGCGCTACAAAAAAAGGCAAACAGGGCTTGTTTGAAATGGCCCATAAAGGTACTTTATTCCTAGATGAAATTTCCGAAATGGATCAATATGGTCAAAGTCGGCTCCTACGTGTCCTACAGGAAAGACAAATCATGCGCCTTGGTGATAATAAATATATCCCCGTCGATGTACGGATTATTGCCGCATCCAATAAAGATCTCGAAGAACTGATCCATAAAGGAAAATTCCGGCAAGATCTCTTTTACCGATTAAAGGTGCTTGTGTTGAATTTACCGCCCTTACGCGATAGAACCGGTGATATTGAATATCTAGCCCACCATTTTGTCGAACAATATAAGCGCTCCTACAACAAGCAAATAGAGCTTACCCCAGGCGCATATTTCTATTTAACACAATATGTGTGGCCGGGCAACGTCCGCGAACTAAACCACTTTATTGAAAGACTCGTTATAACAGCAGGAAATCTAGTCATTACCGAAGACACCCTGCAAAAATTTCTCGAAAGCCGAGAATATGATACTAAATTTTATTCTCTTCCCGTTACCACAAACGATTCGATGTCTGAGGAAGAAAAAATTCGCTTAGTATTACAAAATTGCGGTTTTAATATAAAACAATCGTCCGATATATTAGGAATCTCCCGGCCCACCCTATACAGAAAACTTAAACACTATGATATCCAAATAAAAAAAACGTCTCTCTAATTTCAGCCCTTTACCCATTCGTTTGTCAAACAATGCATAGATTCTAAAATTGATGTCATATTGCCGATTATACTATCCACAGTTATTTATAAAAAGGCCCTTTAAGTTTTGAACCTGAATAAACTTAAAGGGCTAATTGCTTATTGAATTACATACATGTTCCGTAACTTTATTTAATATCCCGCAAGTTCTTTATATTCTGGGACTTTATTTTATTTTCCGATATTCCTATGATTTGTATGTTGGAGACAAAGCTTATCGGACCCCTGTTTATTTTACCTGAATTAGTTTTCCCGCTGTCAGTGCTAAGATCTACCAGAGCTGATTCTAAAAAGAAAATGTTACCTTTATGGACATGGCACCAATGGCATGTAAATTAAGGT
>JARBTT010000167.1 GCA_029240055.1 Anaerosinus sp. | reverse complement strand
GGTAGCGGCACTTGGTGATAGTATTACACATGGTGGGGGAGCCGTATCAACACCACCAAGTGATACTCTATATGATTGGGAAACGTATTCAAAGGTTCCGGTTCGCAATTTAGGATTGAGTGGAAATACTGTGGAAAAAATGGTCAATCGTTTTGATGATGATGTATTGCCGTTTCATCCCAAGGTCCTCGTTGTTTTTGGGGGAATCAATAATATTCGTGCAGGCGATAAGGCAACACAAGTGATCGCTGGCTTGAATAGGATCAAATACAAATGCTTATATCACAACATCATCCCAGTGTTCGTCACGGTAGCACCAATCAATCCAATGGTGATGAAGGCCGTGTCTAATATTGATGTTACACCAGGCTGGGAACGTGAACAAATGCTCGTAAATTCGTGGATTAAATCACAGCGGTATTATGTTGATATCACTGGAAAGTTTACGGATGATCGAGGGTGGTTGTTTACGACAATGGCAGTCGATGGACTTCATCCTGATGTGGAAGGTAAGCGGATCATTGGAACAATGATCGGTGATTATTTAAAAGATACTTTTAGTGATTATTTAGAGCAGAAATAAAAAAACAATTGGCATATGCATACTTCTCTATTGAACGGTAATTATACCAAGTAGGAGTGGTGCATATGTCAATTGTTTTTCGTAGATTTATTTTACTTTCTATGGTTGGCAATGACAAAGTCGAGTGCTTTGGCTGCTGCTAGAATTATTTTCGAACATTGAAGTTCTGGCGTGCGATATTTTGCTTTTAATGGCGCACAGTTTATTTCACCTAATTCTTGGTGAAATAAAGAAAATAGTTCTTGGGTCAGTACTTTTATCATAGAACTTTCATGAGCATAATCGTTGACAAACATATGGCTTAGCACCATAACACCGGCGCTTAGAGCCCCGCAAGTTGTTTCAACGCCCATACCGCCGCCAAAACCAGCAGATAATTTTAAAGCTGTTTTATCTAGGTTTAGTTGATAGGCCTGATTTGCACCATAAATAATTTTTTCCGCACAGTTATAATTTTCGCGATTACCAAAGCCTTGTTCCATTAATTCATATAACATAGTATTTCTCCCCCCATTTTTTTTCTATAACTAGTATTTACTTTATTTTAAATTCGACACACGCATCTTATCACCTACTAAAAATAGGCTGAATTATGGAAAGATTGGATTCTTCATTTGCGTATAGAAGGTATTTATATAAAAGTATCGAAGTAAATATAAGTATTGTTTTATAACGATAGGAGTGAACTTTTATGAAAATAAAGCGTATTGATACGACTTTTAGTACAGAAAAACTTCAAGAATCAAAAGATTTTTATATGGATCATTTTGGTTTTAAATTAGCTTATGAAAGCGATTGGTATATTGAGCTTGTAACGCCAACAGGAGACGCAGGTATTAGCTTTACACTTCCGCAAAGAGAAGAAGGCGAATTCTTCAATGGAAAAGGGATGATTTTATCCTTTGAAGTAGAAGATGTAGAAGCAGAATACAATCGTTTAAAGGAAAATAATGTGATGATTTATCAAGAGTTACAAGATAAACCTTGGGGCGAACGTAGTTTTGTAGTTGATGATCCAAATGGTGTACATGTTTATCTTTATAAATTGATTGAACAGACCGATGAGTATAAGGAATTGTATGCACCATTTAAATGAGTAGAAGGGGTTTAGTTGTGACATCTAGTGGCATCTAGTAGTGATGCTTAGTAGATGAATTGCAACGAAAAGCGGCAAGTCGGCAAGAGACGAAGCTATAGGTAGTACTAATTCAAAGATCGCAATGGAGGCTCAAACTCCCTACGGTCAGACAATGAGCCTTCAAAGCTAATACATAGTAAGCTTCGTCTGCGTTGCCTTTGGTGAACACTTTTCTTATGCAACGCATCTACTTCTATTTATATATTTGTCGTTCCACTTATAAACGAGTACGAAGATAGGCTGCCGGTTGGTGAGAAGTGCTCAGATGCTAGGCACAGTAAGGAGCTGCGAAGGAGTCATACTTTCGTACGTCGACGAGTAGCTCCTTGCTGCAACGACGCAGATGAGTGCTTATCGCCGACCCGCGGTCTGTCTGTCCATAGTTTGTCTACATAATAAAAAGGCTAAACTTGTGTTTAGCCTTTTTTTAGTATGTCTTGATAACGATACAATGCTTGTGTTTTAAATCTTGCCGTAATTTCAGCGTAGGGCATGGGTTTGCCAAATAGATAGCCTTGAATATGGGAGCAGTTTTCCGCGCGTAAGAATTTTAACTGATCAATCGTTTCTACGCCTTCGGCTACAATTTCAAGTTTAAGATTTTTCCCAAGTCCTAAGATCGCTTTTGCAATATGTGCGCCATCGGAGTTATCGCCGATATCACTAATAAAGGAACGATCAATTTTTAAAATATCAACAGGAAAACGTTTTAAGTAAATAAAGGAAGAATACCCCATACCGAAATCATCTAGTGATATTTTAATGCCCTTGTTTTTAAGATCCTGTAAAACGAGCATCGTATAATCAGCATCATTCATGGCTGCTGTTTCAGTAATTTCAACGGTTAACCATTCAGGTGCAAGGTTTGATTCGATTAAACAATTAAAGATAACTTCTTTTAAATTCTTTTGTTGAAATTGTTTTGCCGATAAATTGACAGACATTGAAATTGGTGGGAGGCCCATTTCTTGCCACTCTTTATTATGTTTGCAGGCAGTTTTGATGACCCATTCACCAATTGGGATGATTGTGCCGCAATCTTCGGCAACAGGGATGAAGTCTGCAGGTGAAATTAAGCCTTTACAAGGGTGATTCCACCGAATCAATGCTTCTACGCCGATGATAACGCCATTTACGTCAACTTGTGGTTGATAATAAAGTTCAAATTGATTTTCTTTTAGTGCGATGCGTAAATCATTTTCCATATCTAAGCGTTTTGCAATGTTAAGTTCCATTTCGTCCATATAATATTGATATTTACCAGCACCTTGCTCACGTGAGCGGTGCATTGCAATTTCAGCCATCTTGATGAGGGTGTTGGTATCATTGGCATCATCAGGGAATATAGCGATACCAGCATTGGCATTGATATTAAAAGATTGATTATCAAATTTCCAAGATTTTTGAATTAGCTCGATCAGTGTACTTACTTGGTCGGTAATCATATCTAAGGATTCAATATTAGATAATAATACAATAAAATCATCGCCGTTTAATCGACAGAGGTTATTAGGATTTTGTATATGTTCTTTCAGACGCTTTGCGACGATGATCAATAGATTATCAGCAAAATCATGACCGAGCGTACTATTGATCATTTTAAAGCCGTCTAAATCAATGAAGATTAATGCAGTTAACTTATTTTTCGACAACGGTGAATTGATATAAGAAGTTAGTCTTTGGGTAAACAATATTCGGTTCGGTAATTTCGTTAATGGATCATGGCTGGAAAGAAAAGCAACCTCTTCTAGGTGCTTATTTTCCTCGGCCTTATAACGTTGAATTTCATTAGAATGGATCGTACTATAAGTAGTTAGTTCAAAATTTGCCAATTGTAAGGAATGCGTGCTCTTTTGATATTTTTTATATGTGCGTACAATGCGCTTGGTTAATTTTTTTGATGAAATATAAATAAAGCCTGCCGTAGCTAACACTAAAGTAATCGTTTGATAATAAGTGATCATTGTATCTGATACGTTCAGCATTGGCAGGATCATTGTGGTTAGGCCAATAATCATAAGAGAATAAATACAATATATAGTAATCAACATCGTTGGTAATTTAGAAATATTACGACTCGTTAAAAAAGATCTTTTAAATTTGATTTTTGACACAATCGTTACACCTTTTCGTTATATTTTTTATGTTATTAAAATGCATAATTACGTTTTCTAGCTCATATTAGTCTTGTGAATGATCAACCGAAATTTCTAAATAGAGGGTATCTAGTTCAGTTATTATACAATTGGAGGATGTCCAATTGGTGACTGCCTCGATCAGACGATCTTCAAGACCTTTTTTGGCAAATGCTACAATGCGTACTTTATCAGTGAATATTTTGTCTTCAATCCTATACTGATGAAGACGTAAGTTATTTTCGAGTGTGCCGAGTAGCGTATAATCAATCTCGATTGCAATGCGAATATATTGTATTTTTTCAACCACTTGTGCAGCTGCAAGTCCCAGGCTGGTAGCTTTGCCGTAAGCGCGAATCAAACCGCCAGCACCCAACTTTATGCCACCGAAATATCGTGTGATTACAATGACGATATCTTTCACATCATTTTTTTTCAATACTTCAAGGATTGGTTTACCTGCTGTTCCACTTGGTTCCCCATCGTCATCAGCTTTTTGAATTTGTCCGCGGTCACCGATGATATAAGCAGAAGAGTTGTGTCTTGCTTCCCAGTGAAGCTTTTTTATTTTATTGATGAAGGCAGTGGCTTCCGCTTCCGTATTTACACGTTCTATAAAAGCTAAAAAGCGAGATTTACTAATCTCATACTCTGCTTCCGCATAACCTTTTATCGTTTTATAGTTTGTATTCATTTTGTACCTCAAAATAATTTGTTCTATAAAATTATACATGAAAACTTAAAGCTTTGTAAGGACTTTTCTTCATAAAAATAGCAAAATTGAGAGATTATAAGAAAAAAATTCATTTAATTAATTTTTCATAGGAATTTTATAGCAATTTTATAGTAATATAAATGCATTTGTAGTATTCTGTATATGCTTATAAAATAAATAGGATAAAATTACCGGAAGGGTGTGTTAAGAAAGACATGAAAGAACCATCAATGAACAGAGGATTAAAGAACCGGCATTTGCAGCTTATTTCGCTCGGCGGCATTATTGGTAGTGGATACTTTTTGGGTACGGGCTATGTTTTAGAAAAGGCAGGACCAGCAGCGATATTGGCGTATTTATTGGGAGGCCTAATAGTGCTATGCGTTATGTTATGTCTAGCAGAGTTAGCGGTTGCCAAACCGATCTCAGGTTCGTTTGTTACCTATGCCAAAGAAAACATTTCGTCCACTTGGGCGTGTGGTGTAGGCTGGGCGTATTGGTTGAATTGGATCGCTTATGTACCGTCGGAAATGATTGCGGCGGGAATTATTATGAATAAATTTGTCCCAGAGGTCAGTCAGGTTTGGTGGGCTGTTCTATTTGGTTTAATTGTGACGGTTATCAATCTTTTCCATGTTGAAAAATTTGGCGAAAGTGAATTTTGGCTAGCGATTATTAAAATTGTCGCTTTGATTATGTTTATAGGTGTAAGTACTTTGATTTGCTTAGGCTTTGTTGGTGATCAAGGAGCACTTGGCACTAGTATATTATTAGGAAATGGTGGATTTGCACCGAATGGTTACTGGTCCATTGTGTTGACGATGGTCATTATCTTGGTTAATTTTCAAGGGTCGGAAATCATTGGGCTTGCAGCAGGTGAATGCAGGGAACCAGAAAAAAGCATTCCAATTGCTGTAAGGAATGTTACTTGGCGCATTATTGCGCTCTATATCATTCCAATATCCTTATTGATTTCTATTTTACCTTGGAATAGAGCTTCCTTAGAAGAAAGTGTATTTGCTGTAGCGTTAGCTGAATATGGATTTGGGTGGGCGGGCGATTTGTTTGCGTTTGTTGTATTAACCGCAGCAATTTCTTGTTCAAACTCGGGACTTTATGGTAGTGGCCGTGCACTGCACGCATTAGCGAGAATGGATATGGCACCAAAATGGTTAGGTGCATTAAATAAAAATGGTATGCC
>JARBTT010000166.1 GCA_029240055.1 Anaerosinus sp. | reverse complement strand
CAGCACCTAGCCCCTGTATGATTCGAAACAATATCACGATCGTGCTATTCCATGCTAGCCCTACCATTATAGTAGCTACCGTAAATACTATAAAACCGAGAATGTACATTTTCTTGCGGCCAAATTGATCTCCCATTTTACCCATGATCGGTAAGGTAGCTCCATAAGGAATCATGTAGGCTAAGAGCACCCATGTTACATTGTCCATTGTGAATCCAAAAGTATTCATAATATTAGTTAAGGCAATATCAAGTGAACTGCTAACATAGCCACTGAGCACAGTGCCTAAAGATACGGTGAGAAGCACTAGATATTTATTGGGCTTAGTATCATAACTATTTTCCATAATACACCCCTATTTTACCTGAATGTCAATCACTGCAGACATTCCAGGTTTCATAACAACGCTCCCCGCATCGGTAACTTTTATTTTCACCGGTAGTCTCTGCGTAACTTTTGTGAAATTACCTGATGCATTATCTGAAGGAATTAACGCGAACTGTGAACCAGTTGCAGTCCCAACTTCCATAACCTCGCCACGGAACTCTTTCCCCGGGTACGCATCAATTTTAAATTTTACAATTTGTCCTAGCTGAACTTTACCGATTGCAGTTTCTTCGATATTTGCCTCAATCCAAGAATCAGCCGGATTTGTAATGCTGAAGATTGGTTGCCCAGTAGCAATAACCTCTCCTTGGTCTACATTTTTTTTCGCAACAACACCAGCAGTTGGTGCAATAACTATAGAGTTGCTCAATTGAAGCTGTGCACTTTTTAGTGAAGCAACGGCCTGCGCAACTTGAGCTTCAGCGTATCTGAGTTCTTGCGCTGTTGCTCCTTCTGAAACAAGGCTACGCCCTTGCGATGCCCCCCTATATTGCGATTCAGCAACCTGTAACGCCATAAGTGCAGCATCTTTTTGTTGTTCTGAAACTGCACCGCTATGAAATAAGCTTTCTGTCCGCTCATAGTTTTTATGGACATTTTCCATATTTACAAGAGCCTGCTCTACCGAAGCTTCTGATTGCGCTAATTGTTGTGGACGATTTCCTGCTTTTAAAGAATCATACTTCGCCTTAGCAGCTGCCAAGTTTGCCTGTGCTTGCTCAACTTGGATTTCAAATGCCCTATTGTCAATTTTAGCGATGACCTGCCCAACCTCTACTGTGTCTCCTTCTTTTACCTCAATATCATCAATTTGACCGGAAACCTTGGCGCTAATTCCGACCATATTACTTTTTACACTTGCGTCATCAGTGGAAACAGTTCCGCTAGATTTCAGCCACCACCATCCACCAAGAGCGGCGAGCAGCCCAAGTAAAATAGCAGCTGTTATCATCCATTTTCTCTTTTTATTTGGTGCCTGCTGTTGACCCATTTTTTTCACTCCTCTTCAAATAAAAATTTGCTAATTGCTTTTTGTCTGCGTTCTATTTCTAAAAATTTAGTGTGCACTACCTTCTTAAGATCTTGTAAGTAGTTGCAACCACTTTCGGTTATTGTATAGATTTTTTTTCCACGTGTATTTGGGTTCTCCCAATACCCTTCAAGATATCCGACTGCTTCCATTTCCCGTAGTAGTGGATAGAGGAAATTAGGATTTGGTTCAATCGTCTCTTGGGTATTCTTTTTTATTTCTTCGGCGATTTGATTGCCATAGGTGGACTTTCTTTTTAATATTTTTAAAATCAATAAAGCGGTAAGAATTTTAATCCACGTCTTAGAATCTTTATTCTTGAGAAAGGACATATAACGCACCTCCAAGTTAACATAATGTATTAATTTTAATAAGATTAATTTTAATAACTTATAGTACTTATGTCAAAATGTATTTTATGTAAACTATAGAAGGCAATGGTGATTAGCCCAAAAAGCAATACATGATTTGGAAATATAAGGATCAATACTATTACATCTACCATAAAAACACAAAACGCTTGCAAAAATTCTCAATAGAATTCTCGCAAGCGTTTGTTACATGCTTTACATTCTCTTATCACTAGAAACTTATTAAATTGACCTTCGTCAAGACCACCCAGTTTCTTGTTCCGGGAGCATTAAGCATATGCCAAGCTGTATACTGTTCCGCATAAAGATTGTCTGCCGAAATGCCTTCAATAGGGATAACAACCCGATAACCTCGAAGAACAGCACCAGTAGCCGTATTAAGAACGGCACCATTCGCAGCAGTACCAGTTATAATAACTGTTTTTATGCTGTGCTCATGTAGTATTTTATCTAAATCAGTGTTGTAGAACTTATCAACACTAGCTGCTACGATAGGATCGTCAATGGCAGGTGCAAGTTCCGGTACAATATCGGATAGTTTTCCTGTTGATAACAAGCTATAAACAACCAATATGTCTTTTTCCCGCGCCTTACTTAATAACTGATTAATTTTAGGAATGGATGCTATACTTCGAGGGCTTTTGCATAAAGCAGTTTGCATATCTAAAATTAGCAGTGCAGTTTTTTTATCAGCGCTGACTGACTTTAACTTCGGCACTGGAGGAGGAACAATCGTTTCCCATTCCTCCACAATTGTTTGACCAGCCGTTGCTTCATCGTAATTTTCTGAAGCATGCTCTTTTGGCAGCCTATTCGCACATCCCACCAAAGACATCGTTACTAGCAAACCGATAACCAGTATTCTAAATTTTTTCCAATGACGTTTCACCCTATTACCTCCTAACGTCATTCCATTGATGCTTAACATCAAAAACGCAGCGAGCTTTTTTCACTTTAGAGATAACATGCATATAATTTCATTGACACCCTAGCATTTTTTTCCCCATTCGGTGCAGTGTTTTCCTGCTCTTAGAACCAGTGGTAACATCCAGGAACGCCATTCATTATATCCTGCAATAATTGTTGCTTGAACTGCAACATTCACAAGCATCGCACCAGCTGAAAGATTGCGTATTCTTCCTGTACCTTCTAAAAATAGTATAACAGACGATATATCTATTTATTCGTAAAAGTCTTTGGCTTTTTTATCACTTCTACCTTTCAATATACACTTTGAATATGACAAAACTATGAAATTTTTATTGATTATATAAAAAGAAAAACTGACTACATTTTTGCTAGTCAGTTCTTTCTCTATTAAATCATATAAACATGCCTATTCTATCTATGATCGTCATAAAAAAAACATCCTGCCGATCGATTCACCAGCAGGATGTTTTACTATTTCATTACATTTTAAATTGATGCACAGCCTTTTGTAGTTCTTCAGCCATTTTTGCCAAGGCATTACTAGAAGCCGCAATCTCTTCCATCGAGGCAGATTGTTCTTCTGTCGCAGCTGAAACTGTCTGTGTATGGGCTGCTGTCACCTTGCTTATACTGTCAATTTCTTGCATAGACGATACAATTTGTTGGCTTCCATTCGCCATTTCTTGAATCGCACTTGAAATTTTCCCAACCTGGCTAGATACTTGACCTACCAGTGTTGTTATTTCGTTAAAGGAACGACCTGCCGTATTAACAACTTCTGTTCCAACTTTAACCTCACGTGTTCCTTCATCCATAGCAATTACTGCTTTGTCCGTCTCCCCTTGGATTTCTCCAATAAGCAATGCAATTTGCTTAGCTGCATTTTCAGACTGCTCGGCTAGTTTACGAACTTCTTCTGCTACAACCGCAAAACCACGTCCTTGTTCACCGGCACGTGCTGCTTCTATGGCTGCATTTAAAGCAAGTAAGTTTGTTTGCCCTGCTATGCCGGATATCGTATCAATGATTTGTCCGATCTCCTTTGATCGTTCGCCAAGTTTCATCACTACATTTGCAGAGTTGGTCACTGTTTTTTCTATATTCCCAATCTGCTGAATAGCTTGCGCTACCAATTTTCCGCCTTCCTGTGCCGCACTAGCGGTCTTATCCGAAGTACGAGCCACCTCTTTGGAGTTCATTGCTATTTGCCCAATACCAGTCGATATATGCTCTACTACTTCGGTTGCACCATGAACTGATCTCACTTGCTTTTCACTTCCAGTTGCAACTTCAGTAATGCTTTCAGCAACTTGGGTAGCGGCTAAAGCCGATTGTTCTGCACTAGCAGTTAACTGCTCTGATGATGCCGCCACCTGCTCGGCTGAATGAGCTACGCGGCTAATAAGTCCACGCAGGCTACCTAGCATAGTATTGAAAGCCGCTGCCAATTTACCAATTTCATCGCGACTTTCAATGGCAAGCGGCGATACGCCGAGATTTCCACCTGCCACTTCGCTAAATTTAACCAGTAACAACTGGATTGGCTTCAACATCCGACGTGTAAAAAATATTACGCCAGCAAGCACTAACAATAGTGCAACAGCTGAAACGACAAGGGTTTGATAAATAATTTGATTGGTAACCCCTTCTATGATCGAATTTTGTTTTCCGGTAAAAACAATTCCAATAGGTTTTCCGGTTGCTCCTATTAATGGTCCGTAGGCAACAGTATAGTCATTACCTGCGATCTCATTTGATCCGATATAGTTCTTCCCTTCAGTAAGTACTTTCTGGATAATCTCTTGGTTTTCAAGAAGCGTACCGACCATTCGTTTTCCTTCTGTATTCTCAATTGTTGTTGCTACACGTTCGTTCTGCAAAAACAAAGTAAATTCAGAACCAAACATCTTTTTGGCACTATCCACAATCTCATTTTGACTGATCACATATCCTGTTGAAATAACACCAACCAAAGCGCCTGTTTCATCATAGAGTGGTGCTCCAGCGCGAACCGAAAGCTTAACTACTTTTCCTTCCTCAATACCAACAAAAGCTTTTCCATTGATCGCCTGCGCTACATTCATCTGGTTGGCTATATTATCATCGGCTTTAGGGATTTTCCCAGGTTCATGCGTTCGAATGATAGCAAAACCTTTTGGGTCAGTGATGACCATATAATCAAGTTTACCCTCTTTCATTATTGGAGTTGTCAGGGCAAACAGCGCCTGTGTATCGCGCCTTTTAGCAGCATCAATAATTTGCGAATTCTTCGCAAGCACATTTACATGCGCTTGTGCATTCGTTTTATACATGTCTAGCATTTGCAACATTCCTTGGTACTGCTCCTCCGCAGATTGCCGAGCATCTTGATTCAAGTAGTTTCTTGTTGTGTATATCGAAAACCCGGCGATTAGGAATGACACAAGAACCAAGCTAACGGTAATTCCTACTATAATTCGAAACTGAAGACTATTTTTATCCATATGTAAAGGCTCCTCTCTAGTAAAAAACATGTATTTTTTCCCATTATTAAAATTTATAGACTAATCTGAACAAATCTATAATATTTATTATATACTAGCAAGTAAAAAAGGAAAAGTACTATATCGACTCACTTTGACATAGTATAATCCTTCACACACAACAAATGGACTAACATTTTTTTGCTAGTCCATTTGTTATCTCTATATAAAAATCTAAAGTTCCCCCGTTAGGATAACTGATACGACTTGTCCTTTTACTAAAGGCTGCGTTCCCGCTGGGATATCAATGAGCGCATTGCAACCAATCATTGATTTTAATGCCCCATTGCTTTGACTGTCTGCCAATATCACAGAATTACCGGCGTAATCAATTTGAAATACACCCCGTAAAAATCTACGTTGTTGACTCTTTTTGTTAAAATCACTCATCAGAACTGCTTTCGTTGTCGGTACAAAATACTCTTTTAACCCCATTATTTTTTTTATCAAAGGAATCGCCATTAACTGAAACGTTACCGTTGCTGCCGCTGAGTTTCCCGATAAAGCAATAATGAAACGTTACCGTTGCTGCCGCTGAGTTTCCCGATAAAGCAATAATAAATTTATTTTGTTTTTTAGCTACAATAATCGGTGACCCAGGTTTTAATTTTACTCCCTTAAAAATAATCCCCGCATTAATTTCTAATATTGCATCGGGAACAAGATCATAATCGCCTACAGATACACCACCTGTAGTTATTACTATATCAGAAATTTCTAATGCTGCTAATAGTTTATTAACAATTTTTTCTTTATCATCGTCAACGGTTCCCATCATGATTGGATTGGTTGCTAAATTTGAACAAGCTGCTCTTAAACCATGCAAATTACTATTGTATATTTTCCCTGCTGGTAATGCTTCTGAAGGCTCCACCAGCTCATCACCAGTACTTAAAATGGCAATATCCACTTTCTTATAAACTGGTACCATAGCTATCCCAACTGCCGCTAATGCACCAACTAATGCTGGAGTTACGACATCCCCAGAGTTTGCAATCACTTCCCCAGCAGCTACATCTTCACCAGCAAAAATAACATTGCTATCTTTTTTAAGTGGCTGAAAAACGCGAATAGCGTCTGCCGTTCTTTCAATATCTTCATACTTTATCACAATATCGGCACCCTTTGGCATCGGTGATCCTGTCATAAGTTTAATCGTTGTGCCTGCTACTACTTCACTTTTTGCCACATACCCCGCATGAATTTCCTCAATCACCTTAATAATTACTGGCTCAGCTGGAGTTGCCTGCTCGATATCCTCAGCTCTTAGTGCATAACCATCTAGTGGAGATTTACTAAACGGTGGCAATTGATACGGCGCCTTTATAGACTTAGACAAAACCCGCCCTAAGGCTTCTTCTAAACGCACGGATTCTTCACTTTCAGTTGGTTTAGCTAAAGATAATAGAGTCTCTTGCGCCTCTTCTAATGAAATATTGGTTTGCATGCTCTAACCCCTCCTATTCACGCGCCTGTGCCGAATGCGCACATTGGATAATGGCACTCTTCACACTCTAAGCACAAGCCACCTAAGCCTAACTTAACCACCATTGGTCGAGTGATCTTTTGTCCTGTCAGCGCTAGTGGCAAGAGTAAATCAAACACCGTCGTTTTATGATACATTACACAACCTGGTAAACCTAAAATAGGGACTTTTCCGAGGTACGCAACCATTAACATGGAACCAGGTAAAACCGGCGCGCCATAGGTAACAATAGCAGCGCCTGATTTTCTTATTCCACTCGGTGTCACATCATCTGGGTCAACTGACATCCCACCAGTGGTTAAAATCAATTCCGCCCCTTTTTCTATTAACGCTCTCACAGCCGCCGCAATTTGCTCTGCATCATCATCAACGATGTGCTGCTCAATTACTTCACTGCCGAATTTTTCTACTTTAGCTTTTACTACCGGACCAAATTTATCTTCAATTCTTTTATGATATACTTCACTACCCGTTGTGATCACACCAACTTTACACTGGTGAAATGACTTAATCTGAACAACACATTTATCTTGTAACATTTGTTCAATTGTGTTAATTTTTTCTTCATCGATAACCAGTGGAATCACTCTTACCCCGGCAACAATATCACCTTTTTTTACAACACGCCGCTGATTGACCGTGGCAGCAACAATTTCTTCTATCATATTAACCTGAAACAAAAGCTCCTCATCAATCTGACATAAACCATCTTGCTCGGCAACAAGTGAGATTTTTCCTTCTTTTGGTTCAGTTAAACTAAGACTTGGTCCTGCAATCGCTTTAGCCAACCTAATTCCAGCTTCATTTTCATGAATAAAGCCTTTTTTTAGTTCCCAAACATAAAGATGTTCTTTGCCTATTTTTAAAAGTTTAGGAATATCTTGCTCCGTCACAATATGCCCCTTTTTAAAGGCCCTTCCTTTGAACTCACCAGGTACGATTTTCGTAATATCTTGGCATAAGATACTGCCAACAGCATCTTGTACATCAATCAACTTCATTGTTATAGCACTTCCCTTCACTTACTACCTATAGATCTTTACTTCTCTATCATAACTTCAATGCTATCACCAGGTTTGATCCAACCCGATTCGAGTATTTCCGCAAAAATTCCTTCTTTAGGCATGATACACTCACCAGTTTTTTGGCGTATCGCGCAACCTGTATGACACTTTTTCCCGATTTGTGTAACTTTCATGATCGTTTCGCCAATTCTCATTCTTGTACCAATCGGTAATTCGTACAATACAATTCCTTCTGTCGTAATATTTTCAGCAAAATCACCAAATTTTAATTCATCAAGCCCCATTGCCCGCATTTTATCAATACTTTCATTTCCCAATAAGCTTACCATTCTATGCCAGTTGCCCGCATGAGCATCACCTTTTAAGCCACAATTTACTTCAAAATACCCTTGTTCAATCGTTGTCTTAGGTACTCCTTTTAGTTCACTAATATTAATTGCTACTACTTTCGCCATAATATTCTCGCTCCCTTATGATAGATTTATTAACCTTTACCACATTCAACCGCTGATCCAGAAATAATACCGAGCGCATGATCTAGAACTGGCAAAATCGCTTCTAAGGATTCACGCACACCTTTAACACTCCCAGGCATGTTAATGATCAATGTATTTTTTCTTATCCCAGCTACAGCTCTAGAAAGCATAGCTTTTGGTGTTTTAGCAAGTCCATAATAACGCATCGCTTCTGGTATGCCTGGAATCGCTTTATCAATCACTTCTAATGTCGCATCAGGAGTTACATCCCTTTTAGAAAATCCAGTTCCACCTGATGTAAGCAATAAATCTACAGCTACTTCATCACAAATATGGCAGATTTCTTTCTTAATCAATTCTTTCTCATCAGGAATCATCTTGTAATAACTAACGTTATATTGCTCACCAAGGCACTCACGGATTTGTTTACCACTTAAATCTTCTCGCTCTCCTCTGGAGCCTTTATCACTTAAAATAAGAATACCTACATTGTACATGCATACCGTCCCCTTACTTTTTTATTCAATTACAAATTTTTGAAAAGAAAGCTTGTCCAGGACGCTCACTATGAGAATCCCGAACAAGCTTATCTGAAAAACTTTAAGCCTATTTTATTATACTATACTCTCAAACAATCGCACTCAACATTATAATAGGCGAGGCCATCAATTCGAAAATTAAGTCGAACAAAATCAACCTATTTTTTTGTTCGGTTTTTCTTGATTTATACCAATTGCTTTATCCACTTCTTCACGAGTGATTTCACCTTTGGCGATCAATTCATCAATCCATTTTCCATGATGGGCACTGGCATAACGAGCATCAATATTGCCTTCTTGCATACCACGCATGGAATCAGGGTTAACCGATGCCGCCAAATAAATATGGCCAATCGCTGCTGCAAAGCCGATGCCAGCAGCAATGCTATGTAGCGGGATCATCCAAGCAAGCGTTTCTTTGCTGATCAGTCCGTTACCAAACCAGATTACCAGACCAGAAACGACCAAAAGAAGCCAGATTATCGCCTGCAGACTTATATTCATTTTCTCGCCGCCATTATAGAAAGTCTGTTTTGGCATTCCTGATGGATGAACACCGATGAGCTCAGGTGGAAACTTCTGCATGAAAACCATATCATCTTTATCGAAACTGAGGACTTCCTTCGCCAAGGTACCAAAACCTTTGCGAGCAATCAACATGCCAATTAGAGGCGTCGCAATGAAGACGACAGCAAATACGCGGTGCAAGATTTGCAGCGTATGTGCGCCAAAGATATCATAGAGGAAACGGAACGTATCCGCATAAAGTGGCAAAGCCGTCAGAAAAAGCATTAAAAATGAAAATGCATTCAGCCAATGACAGACGATGAAGCTTTTTTCATGACGTGGCACATATTTTTTATCAATCAACATGCGAATCCCCACCTTTCCCGTTTTCTTTATGTTCCTTATGCTTTTTCGCAATGACCTTGCTCAAGGTATACGCCCCGGCACAGCCGACAATGGCAGCAACACCTGCGACTTTTCCAAGCGGGCGGATGATGTCTTTCCATAAATTCATTGCATCCGACGTCTTAGGATCATCCGGCAAACCATAAACAGCAGGTTTATCTGCCAAAATATACGTCATATGGGTTCCGCCGACACCATTTTTATCTACACCATAAAGTTGGGCATTTGGAAAAGAAGCTTTAACCGCAGTTAAACGTTCCTGAGCCAAAGCACTCATTTCTTCTTTTGTTCCAAAATTGATTGCGCTTGCTGTACAAGTCTGTGCACAAGATGGTACCATTCCGTTTTCGATACGATCCACGCAAAGATTACATTTGGTTGATTTACGCGTTTCTGCATCAATTTTTGGCACATCAAAGGGGCAGTTGATGGCGCAATAACCGCAGCCAACGCACTTATCCTGATTGATCACGACAGCGCCCGAATCCGTTTTACTGATTGCATCTTCCGGGCAGCCCTTCATGCAGGCAGGATTTTCGCAGTGCATGCACTGCACTTTGATCATATCCCAATGAAACTTGCCATCTTCGACGCGTTCATTCATTTTCACCAAGTTGTAAGTCTTTGAGCTCAGACTCTTATGCGACTGATATTCGCCATCGAACGGTGTATTCTCAGCCGGGAGATTTTTCCACTGCTTACAAGCTACCATACAGGCACGACAGCCGGTACATCTTGAAACATCATGCAGCATGGCCATTTCTTTTGCCATGTATACCACTCCTTTATCTTTGAAACTAACTATATTAGGGAATTTCCTTTTCTCTTTAGACCTTCTTTTTCTGCTACCATATCTAAATGAAGAGTTGTCCAGTCGGCCAGATAAATGGCTTCTTTGCCTTCATTTAAATAAGTCTTGATGTAAGACTGGCATTCATCACATACATCGATTCGCATTTCCGGTTCTACTTCGCTCTCGAGCAGACGAAGTGTATTCAACTCCTCGTTACCACAACAAACGCAGCCGATACGCTTATAATGCCAAGTCGTATGACAATTACCGCAGACAAGGTGACGTTCACGCCCTTGGTTCTTCTTTTTGAGTTGTGCCAATACAGGTAAAGAACCGCAAACTGGACAATAATTCCGATCCCAGTTGAGGTCTTTTTGCCACTCGTCTTTTTCCTTTTCTAGTGTCACCAGCACCTGCGAAACTGCCAGCCAAACGATATAGCTCAAAGCGTTTGCGTTGAGCCCTTTTTTTTCGCAGAAGCTACGGACGCTATCCTCTTCTTGACAGAGGACATAACCGATCATTTCCGCTGCGGCGTTGTTCGCCAGATATCCCTCTAGCGATCGACAAAAGCCTTTTAATGCTTCTGGAACATTCTTTTTTAATAACCCCTGAATCAGTTTGCGCATCACATTTTCAACAGGATTGCCTAATGCTACCTGAAAATCTGCATGCTGTAACAGCGGGATTCCTTGTTTAAAATCCTCTGCATAAGTAGAAAGAGACGGCAAAGAAAAGTCTTCCACTTCCAACTCAGCTAAAATCGCTTCTGCTCCTGTATGTAACTGACCGATTTCCTGCAAAAAAGGATGTTTCTCAAGATATGCCGAAAGCAGTTCCTTTTTCTCGTTATTGCTATTCATTCTTTAGCTTTTACTTTTACTTCGCCACGAGCGGAGTGGACATTCACATAGTCGCCCTGCTTAACGCCGATCTTCTTCGACAATTCTATAGAGATCTCAGCAAATGGTTCTTTTACGAGCTCGTTGAGGTAAGGAATATTGCGGGTGATGGTTCCCGAGCACCAATGCTCGGCGAGACTTGATGTACAGAGCACATATGGGAATTCATCCTTGGTGCCGATCCGCTGTCCGTCAGGCAGGCGTGGATAGATTACGCAAGGATTGAATTGTGTCTCTTGATGAAGCGAATTCTTCGCTGGGCTTTCCACCGGTTCGTAAAACTCCGGCATCGGACCGTCGACCGGCGTGTAGGAATGGTCCCTGGTCGTCATATCTGCATTGCGATCCTTGTAGGCAGCAGCAAACAAGCGGCTAAAGCCTTCACCATTCATGCGGAACGGTTTCTGCCCGCCTGGCGTGTTCGGACTATCCTTGAGATTGGCAACATCCGGACGGTCATAACCATCCCACTGGCCTTTCGCTTCGTCCCACCATATGATCTTGTTTTTTTCATCAAGTGGCTTGCCATTTTTATCGCAGGAAGCACGATTGTAAAGGATGCGAATATTATCCGGCCAACACCAAGCATATTCTGGGAAGATACCCATATTGCCCTTATCTGCTTGTCCACGACGCTTCGCTTGGTTCTTATCGCCAGCAAATACGCCGGCATAGATCCAGAGGCCACTGCTAGTTGTTCCATCGTCCTTGATTTCGGCGATCCCATTTAAGAGCTTGCCCGTTTTCAAGTCGTAGCCGTTGATTTCCCTAAGCACAGCTTCCGCCATATTTTCTTCCGGATAATTCCAAACCATATCCAGAATTGCTCGATCTTTTTGTACGGTTGAATCCTTGTAAAGTTCGCGGAGCTTCTTGAACATGCGGTCAATGATCCAAAGATCCGCTTTGGAATCGCCGACTTTGTCCGGACCGTTCATGCGCCACTGAATCATACGCATCGAATTGATCATCGTACCTTCGCGTTCGAGATAGGAACATGCTGGCATGAAGATTACTTCCGTATTGATCTTGGAAGCATCTGCTCCCGGACGTTCCCAAAAAGCTGCCGTTTCATTGATAAAGACATCCTGCACGATCAAAGTTTCAAGATTGGATAAACCCTTGTGGGTCAAATTTAGATTCGCCTGTGACATCATTGGGTTCTGTCCGGCAACATAGGTGCATTTCACCTTGCCTTCGATCATTTTTTCAAACGAAATATAAAGAGAATCATTATGATGGCTGTTGCGGATTGGCAGGTAGCTGAATCCGTAATCGTTTTCCTTCGTCGCTTTTTCGCCGTACCAAGCCTTTAGTAGATTGATCACGAATTTAGCACGGAAAGAGCCACTTTCGTCGGACCATTCAGGCAAGGTACCAGTCGCCTGCGTCGGATAAGAAAGATACCCTGGTAGATACTGGAACATGATACCAAAATCCGTCGATCCCTGTACATTCGGCTGCCCACGCATGGCATCAATACCGGTACCTGGCTTGCCGACATTGCCGAGCAAAAGCTGAAGGATCGTAAAACAGCGGATGTTCTGCACGCCAACCGTATGTTGAGTCATGCCGAGAGCATAAAGCATCACACAAGGTTTGGTTGTAATCAAGAGTTCAGCGGCTTCTTTGATTTTTTCTGCTGGCGTACCGGTGATATTTGAAGCCATTTCAAAGGTATACCGTTTGTAATGCTCACGCATTTTTGTGTATACGCTATCTGGATGGTTGATGTCGTCGGTCTTGATCGGTTTGCCAGCTGCATCAAGCTGATAGCCCCAACTGTGCTGATCATAAGTACGTTTTTCGGCATCATAACCAGAAAACACGCCTTCTTTAAAGTCAAAATCCTTCGTAACAAGGCAATACGCATTGGTATTGAGCTTGACATACTCTTCATCATAGCGTTTATTCTCCAGAATATAGCTAATAATCGCTCCCAAAAAGGCAATATCCGTGCCCGGGCGTAACTGAATATGTTGATCAGCAATTTTCGAAGTACGCGTGAATCTTGTATCGATATGTACAATTTTCGCTCCGCGTTCCTTAGCCCTCATGATGGCCTTCATTCCCATCGGATGACATTCGGCAACATTACTGCCTTCCACCCAGATGAGTTTTGCGTTCTGTATATCCGGCCATGGGTTGGTCATCGCCCCGCGGCCAAAAGCAGCGTTCAGTGCTGGCGGCGTAGTTGCATGGCAGACACGAGTCTGGTTGTCCGTGAACACGGCCCCCACAGCACGCGTCATTTTTATCAGCGCATAGCATTCTTCGTTATTGACCTGAGAACCGCCGATGAAGCTGAGCGCATCTGTACGATTTACTGCATATTCTTTACCGTCAATCGTTTCTTTTTCAATCCAATTCTCATCACGAGCTTTTTTCATGGCTTTTGCTGACCGCTCAATCGCTTCGTCCCAGCTGATTTCTTGCCATTTATCGCTACCAGGCGCCCGATAAAGCGGTGTCTTTGGACGCTGGTCGGAATTCGGGATATGTCCATAGCCTAAGCCTTTGCTACAAAGGCTACCTCTATTAATTGGGCTGTCTGTAGCCCCCTCTAAATTAATCAATTTTCCATCTCTCACATGACCAATGACACTGCATCCACATGCGCAGAAATGGCATACAGAGGTAAATTCTTTAGCGCCAGTTAGTTTGAAATCCTTCGTGGCAGCTTTTACTTTAGGGATATCAAATCCAAAATCTGCTAGCGCAAATCCAATACTGGCTGCCCCGGCACTTTTGATAAAATCCCTTCTGTTGATATACATTTTTTTGCCCCCTTAAACGGAAAATCTATATGAGTAAATTTCTTTCTGATCAATTCATAAGCCATGATTGAAAAAAGAAACAGTCTCCAAACTTTATCTATATGAATAAGTTATAATTATATTTAAATAAATATAATTTATCAATAACTTTTGTGCAATTAATCACAATTATAATATACGTCCCCAGTGTACAGATGTCAATGAGTCTGTATACAAAAAGCTTATAATTTTTTATGAATTAACATTTCAGGGACGCATTTTTTATGGTATATAGTATTATAAATAAAATTAATATATCTAGTGTATTTATTTAAATCAAATTTATATGTTA
>JARBTT010000165.1 GCA_029240055.1 Anaerosinus sp. | reverse complement strand
AAAATTGCAGTATTTGGGAGGAGTATGGCCAATGTAATAGGAATAGCTACAGAACTCGGCTATTTGCAAATTGCTGAAGGGTCTATTATTGATACCGAGGAAATTAAAAATTATAGAGATGATCAACTCTTAATTTTGACAACGGGTAGCCAAGGTGAAACTATGGCTGGCCTAAGCAGAATGGCAAATAATACACATAGAAATATTTCAGTGAAACCAAGTGACACAATTTTAATTGCCGCCAATCCCATTCCAGGTAATGAGAAGTCCGTATCTAAAACGATTAATAATCTTTTGCTGTTAGGTGCTGATGTAATCTATGAAAAAATTTCGGGCATCCATGTTTCAGGACATGCCAGCCAAGAAGAATTAAAATTAATGTTAAATTTAATTCGGCCGAAATTCTTTATTCCAGTGCATGGAGAGTTCCGTATGCTTAGTCAACATGCAAAAATGGCAGAAGAGTTGGGGATTGCTAAAGACCACATCTTTATTGGCGAGAATGGTAATGTATTTGAATTTTCTTCAGATAGTGGAGCTATGACTAGAAAAGTTAAAGCTGGCAGAGTATACGTAGATGGTCTAGGTGTTGGCGATGTCGGCAATATCGTTATTAGAGATCGTAAACAATTATCTCAAGAAGGTGTTGTTATTGTTGTTCTTACCGTGGATAAAGAAAGTGGTGTCATCATATCTGGACCAGATATTGTATCGCGTGGCTTTGTTTATGTGAGAGATGCCGAGCAATTGATGTATGAATCAAGAACAAAAGTTAATTTAGCATTAGAAAAAATCACACAAAAGAATATGCGTGATTGGTCAGGGATAAAGTCAGTAATTAGAGAAGCGTTGGGAACGTACTTATATGAAAAAACTGGACGCAAACCAATGATACTTCCTATTGTTACTGAAGTATAAATCTACATTAAGTACATGCATTGAATAGAATGAATGATAAAAAGAAGCGATCGTTATGGATAGTTAGCAGACTACGATAACGATTGCTTCTTTTTGCTGATGGTGGTAAATAGAATAAAGAAGCATACTTAAGGTATCTGATGCATAGTTATAAATTGGGTGATTTACCAAAGAAAAGAAAAATATAGGAGGGAAAAGTATGAGTTTTATCAACTGCTTGACCAGTAGTATAGGCTCTATAACAGTACTAACGGAGGATGGCTTTGTATTTCAAGGGCAAATAGTAAGGCACCGTGATGAAGAACTCCGTGATGAAGAACGACATAATGAAGAGGATTTTATTTTTTTAGAACTGATATGTAATGCTTCATTGGTCACTGAGGATGCCGATCTTGAAACTATACGTCCAACCCTTTTTCGGGATGGTGATATCGTCAGGATTAATGTATGTAAGATTATCGCAGTTGGCCCTAGTAATGGTTGCCCGAACAATCATGACAAAAGCTGCGACTGTTAGCTTTAGGAAAAATAAATACTACGTATTCGAAAATTTTGGCGTTCTTTTAAGCTGGCACTTTGGTTATAGTGTGCCAGCTTTTTTCTTGTAGGGGGTTAACGATATTAACGGATTTAAGCACCTTTCCAAGTTAGGGAGAGGTGCTTAAATCCGTTAATATCGTTTTAGTGACTATACCTTCTAATTTTAGAAGGTGGTGTATATGCGAGCACAGACCAATTGTTTCTAAATGTTCGTCATTAAACGCCAATTAAGGCTAAGATAATACCACCAGAGATTGCTGTGCCAAACACACCAGCTAGGTTTGGTCCCATTGCATGCATGATTAAAAAATTGTAGCGGTTTTCTTGTAATCCGACGACATGAGATACACGTGCTGCGATTGGTACGGAGGCAATTCCAGCGGAACCAATCAATGGGTTGATTTTACCACCGCTTAATTTATTCATAATTTTTGCGCCAATGACACCAGAAGCGGTACCAAAAACGAAAGCAACTAGACCTAATATGATAATGAGCAGTGTTTTAAAGTTCAAAAATAAATCCGCATTCATTGTTGAGCCTATGGCTACAGTTAAGATTAGTGTTACGATATTCAGTAATGTATTGGCAGCTGTTTCAGCTAAGCGATCCACCAATAAACATTCTTTTAGTAAATTACCGAGCATTAGCATGGTAATTAAAGGGGCCACTGGCGGTAAGAAAAGATTAACGATGATCGAAATAACAATTGGGAAAACGATTTTTTCGAGTCTGGAAACATATCTTGGTTGTTCCATAATAATGTTTCGTTCTGCTTTTGTAGTTAATAATTTCATAATTGGTGGTTGAATGAGTGGCATAAGCGCCATATAAGAATAAGCAGCCACTGATATCTGAGGTAATAAATGCGGTGCTAACTTCATGGTTACGTAAATTGCCATCGGCCCATCTGCGCCGCCGATGATGCCGATCGCACTTGATTCTGCTAAGGTAAATCCTAATAGTTTTGCACCAATTAAGGCAACGAAAATGCCTAGATGGGCAGCCGCACCTAGAATAACTAAACTGGGATTGGCAATCATTGGTCCAAAATCCGTCATTGCACCGATCCCTAAAAAAATAAGCGGTGGAATAATGAGAAGTTCTACACCTTGATATGCATAATGAAATAATCCGCCTGGTTTTATCAGATCAGAACCGGGTACATTGGCGATGATACAGGCTAAGCCAATGCCAACTAATAAAAATGGTTCATATTTTTTGGCAATTGCTAAGTAAAGTAAAATGCCACCAACGACAATCATAACAATGTTGCCCCACCAAAGCTCAGTTAAACCTGTTTGTAACATTAAATCATTCATCAATGAAGCTATTTGTTCGTACATATAAATTCCCCCAATAAAATTTCTAAATTAAAAGAGTATGTTAAAATTCATCTTCTTTCACTTCACCTAATTTATTTAATAAGGGAAATAGATATAAAATGACTCCGATACCAGCAATAAAAATAAAGCTTAAAAAAAAGTCGATGATACTTAGTAGAGCTGCTCCTTCGATGCTATCTGGTATTTTCATTTTTCGCCGCCACCTTTTATATTTTTCTATTTGTTAAAAATCTTGTGCGTTGTCTAGCTTTTTTTATTAAAGCCTCATGGTTTACGACCACTCTTTTGTGGATGCCGTGACCAACTTCGCCTTGGTCATCCCAAGCTTCGATTTGTAAAGTGACCTCGTGATCAGTTAGGTCAATGATAGAAGCTTTGATCGTGATGGTCATGCCCAAACTAGTTGGGGCTGTATGAGTAAACTCTGTTGAATGACCAATACTAACAAAGCCTTCTGGTAAATATTGATCTACTGTTTCAACAGAAGCCTTGATCGCCATTTCTACGCAAGCAGGGGTTGCCAATAACTCATTTAAATCTTTGGAATAGTTACTAAAAGTATCTGAATTTTGTACAACATGCCGAATCATTGAATTTTGTCCAATCGATAAAATATTTCTTAAATCAAACATGATAAATGCCTCCCCAAATATTTTGTAGTTTTGTATCAATAAATAATAAATAAAATTCGAATATTGTGAATTTAAATTATGCTTTTATCTTAACGCCAAATGGCAAAAAAAGAAAATAATAAATTGGAATGTTTTGATGCCTTTAAGATATCGTTTTTTTTTATAAGGTACTTCTCAAGAATTTTCATCATAAACTATAAAAATGTGATTTAATCACAGAAAAAAATTTGAATTTGGATATAATAAAACTATAATATAATTTAAACTGTAAAGGGGTTTTAAATAATGAGTGTATTAACAATTACAAAAGAAAATTTTGAAGATGAGGTCTTAAAATCTGATAAACCGATATTAATTGATTTTTGGGCAGAGTGGTGTGGACCTTGTAAAATGTTATCTCCGATTGTAGATCAAATTGCCGGCGAAGTTACCCAAACAGCGAAGGTTGGTAAGGTAAATGTTGACGAGCAGCCAGAACTTGCCTCACAGTTTAAGGTGATGAGTATTCCGACGCTCGTTATGATCAAAGATGGTAAGCCTGTGGCTACATCTGTTGGGGTAAAACCGAAGGACGATATTTTGGCAATGCTAAACCAATAATTTTTTTAGTTTAGTTTTATCAAGCAATGTTACTTCACCGCGGGCGAGCTTGACGATACCTTCATTGGCAAAGTATTTCAGCATACGGGAAACAACTTCTCTCGCACTGCTAATGTATTTGGCAATTTGCTCGTGGCTAAGGTGAAGCGTGGCGGAGTTTGTATTCGTCGATTCCTTTAATAAAAAAATTGCTAGCCTTTTGTCAAAACTCATGAATAGAATTTGCTGCATTGCCCACATAACATCAGAAAATCGATCAATGGTATCTTTATAAGCGAAGTTTTCAACGTATATATTTTGACGATATAATTGCTCAAAGATTGCGGTACTAATTAAAAAAGCTTCGCTGTCGACTTCAGCATCAATATGAACGGCAAATGTTATATTTTCTAAGATACAAGAGGCCGAAAGTATGCATATGTCGCCAGCGCTAAGACGGTAGAGGGTAATATCTCTACCGTCTTCTGATAAGATATAAGTTCTGATTCCGCCACTTTTGATAATTAAGACTCCGATGCAATCTGTTCCGCTACTGTGGATATGTTCTCCTAATTGATAGTTTACAGAAGTGATATTGTTTAATATTAAGTTTTTTTCAATTTCATTTAAGTTATCCCAAAAAGTTAACGTGTTTATGATTAAATTACGATCTTTTGTATTCATGGCATTCGCTCCAATCGCAAATCGATTATTTTCGTAGTAAGAATATAAATAGAAAAATAGTAGTACATTTATTTCAAAATAGGTGATGAACAATATTACAGTGGATGTTGCTAAGAAAGCATTGAAGTTTAAAAAATCATACCATAATTTTACTACAGTTATCGTTGCTAATAAAGAAATAATAAAAATATAACCTATAGACAATAATCTATGTTTAGATCGTTGACTATAGGTTATATTTTTTATTTAATGTTTTTTAATATATTTGATCGCTTCTCTACCAGCCATTGCTCCCTCGTAAACGGCTTTGGCTATTTGTAACATACCGCCAGTACAATCGCCAGCAGCATATAGTCCTGGCAAATTGGTTTCCATTCGTTCGTTGATAACAATTTTTGTTCCGCTTGTTTGTGCTCCCAATTTTCTAGCTAAATCATCGCTACCGGCAACACCAACTGCGATGAATACACCACTGAGTGTTTGCGTCGTATCATCTTGGAATTTAACAGAATCAAGGACATCCGTACCATGAAAGGCAAGTAATTTTTTTTCATTCACGCTAATCGTTTCAGGAATTGTTACTTTAGGATTCGCACCATTGGTCAGTAAGGTGACCGATTTTGCTAGTGGTAAAAGTGCTTGCGCTTCATGCAAGGCATAATGTCCATCACCTAAGACTGCAACATCCTTGCCACGATAGAAAAAGGCATCACATTCCGCACAATAGCTGATACCACGTCCTTCAAAATTCGTTAGTCCATGGATTACAGGTACTGAACGAGTGGAGCCAGTAGCGAGTATGACACTAGTGGCAGAATAGTGTTCGTCATTGGTTTTGATCAGGTAGTTATTTTCATATGAAACTCCAACGACTTCACTTGTGATGAGCGTTACACCTAGCCGCTTCGCTTGCTTGATACCTGTTTGTATTAGCTCTTCACCAACAATTGGTTGTTCAAAGCCGTAATAATTTTCTATTTTATCAGCTTTGCTTAAGGAGCCAAAGTCACGACCAATGACTAAGGTCTTTAATCCACCTCGACAGGCGTATAAAGCAGCAGAAATACCAGCAGGACCATTGCCAACAATGATTACGTCAAACATAGTAAACACCTCATGATTTTTAATATATC
>JARBTT010000164.1 GCA_029240055.1 Anaerosinus sp. | reverse complement strand
GGTTTGGCTTTGCTGTATTTATGAGCTGTAAGAATTGACTTTTCTTGCAGCTCATAATTTTTTTTTACAGGAGGATAAATTATGTCTTTAATAAACATTTCAAATCTGACCTTTGGTTATGACGGTAGTTACGATAACATATTCGAAAAGGTAAGTTTTCAAATAGATACCGATTGGAAATTAGGATTTACGGGAAGAAATGGTAGAGGTAAGACAACATTTTTTAATTTGTTGCTTGGTAAATATGAATACAGTGGCAATATTTCTGCAAATGTCAGCTTTGAATATTTTCCTTTCAATGTAGTAAATAAGGAAAATCTGACCCTTGATGTAATCAGTGATATTTTTCCAGACTACCTTCACTGGAAATTGATGCGGGAAAAGCGTTCTTGACATTGATGTTCAAGAACTGTTATATTATCGATTATTTTTTAATCAAATTCTGAAATGTATTCCATGATTATCTTTCTGAAAACTTGGCAAGCTATTATTAGAAATATACAAAGGAGGTGCATTAATTGGATAATAAAAAAATTTATAAGCAATGGAATGGTAAAAACATTGATGGGAAAGTCAAATTAAATAATGATTTCCTTTTAGATGCAGTAAACAACAATAATACCTCTGAGATGAAATATATAGTAGGTGTCGATACCTTTTCCGCTGATGAGCTACAACAGGATGTTGAATATTAAATAAATAAAGGGACGGTTATTTTGTCTAAAGTAAGGGTATGAAAAGATGAATTATCAAACAAATAGAGCATGTACAAAATTCAAGAATAGCTTGAATTGTACATGCTCTATTTGTTCATTCCTGGTTTGTCTGTTCTACCAATGAGGAAATCAAGTGAAACGTCAGAGTGATTAGCTAAAACAAGGATACAAAGGATGAATTATCAAACAAATAGATCCTTCACTTTGTATATTATCGACCTTATTTTGTGTCCAGGAAATCGAGAAAGGGGACATGAAGTTTTCTTGTATAATAAGAGGGAAGCATTAAATTAGAAGATGCGAGAAGATGCATTAAGGTCTGAATCACTTAAATGATTATTTGTTTAAAGAGATTTTTGGCAGGAATTCTACTTTTTTTAGGGAATTTTTTAATGAAATATAGTACATTGGAATGAATCGACAATGTGTCGTAGCATAACGCTTGATGATACTATAAACCATCTAAACAGAAATAAGGAGTTTTGTCTGATGTTTAGTCCAATAAAGAATACAAAAGTCTATGAATTGGTATTTGAACAAATGAAACATATGATTGTAAATGGAACCTTAAAACGGGGGGACAAGCTGCCTTCAGAAAGAGAACTGGTGGAGCAGCTTCAGGTTAGCAGAACATCTATACGCGAAGCATTACGAGCGCTGCAAATCATTGGCTTAGTAGAGTGTAGACATGGGGAAGGAAATTATATTAGAGAAAAATTTGAAAATAGTTTGTTTGAGCCGCTATCCATTATGTTTATGTTGCATGAGAGCACTCCGAATGACATTATTGAAGTTAGGATGATTATTGAGTTAGAAGCAGTAGCCATGGCTGCAAATAAAATTACGGATAAAGAGCTTGTAAGTTTGGCGATATTAGTAAAGAACTTTAAGGATTCGCAAAGCGAAGACGAGAATGTCAAGATTGATAAGAAGTTTCACTACGAAATCGCGCGAGCTTCTGGAAATTTTCTTCTGTTTAATATATTAAATGTGATATCTGAATTAATAGATTCGTTTATTGATGATGCCAGAAGAAAAATCATCATCAATGAAAAAAACATAGAGCTGTTGGCGAAACAGCATGAAGATATATATGAGGCATTGCAAAGGCGCAATCCTCAAGAGGCTATTGCGGCCATGAAAAGACATTTGGATATTGCTAATGAATATATGCTTAAATAAAAATTTGGAAAATCAACTGTGTAATAGTAACGCAGTTGATTTTTTTACTAGTAATAGTGGAAAATTTTACAATTACATGATACTATATAAATAATTGGTCATACCATAATACCAATATGGTTTCTGCGAAACAAATAGGGGGTAAACGTATGGAAATTTTAGTATGTGTAAAGCAAGTGCCAGAAACTTCAAAAGTTGAAGTCGATCCAGTAACAGGAGTATTAAAGCGCGATGGTGTAGATTCCAAAATGAACCCGTACGATTTATATGCGTTAGAAACAGCCTTGCGGATAAAGGAAGAGGTCGGCGGAACGGTAAAAGTGATAAGTATGGGGCCGCCGCAGGCCGCAGAAGTAATTAAAGAGGCGTATATGATGGGCGCAGATGCAGGTGTTTTACTGTCAGATCGCAAATTTGCTGGATCGGATGTCTTAGCAACCGCGTATACCTTATCACAAGGTGTTAGAAAAATGGGTAATATAGATCTAATATTGTGTGGTAAGCAAACAACTGACGGCGATACTGCGCAAGTTGGACCAGAAATGGCGGAATATTTAGCAATGCCGCACATCGCAAATGTCATAAAAATTGAGAAGATTAAGGATGCTTCGCTGATAGTAGAAATGGATATGCCGCATATGGTTGAAGTAGCAGAAATACAATGTCCATGTTTATTAACGGTGGAAAAAGATATTTATCAGCCACGGCTGCCTTCTTATAAGAAAAAACTATCTACGAAAGATTGGGACATCAGCATGTTTAGTTTACATGATTTTGCCGATCAAAACGAAAAAAACTATGGATTAAATGGGTCGCCTACGCAGGTTGAAAGAATATTTCCGCCTGCCGTAAATATCGACAAAGAAATTTGGACAGGAGCAGGCGTGGAATTAGCTGATAAGTTGACGAGTAAACTGAAAGAATTAAAATTTGTGTAATAGTAGCGTACTTGATTATATCGTGCATTATATCGTGTGCACATACTGGTCTGACGTATGACCATTGCTAATAAAATCGTTGCAAGGAGGAGAATACTGTGAGCAGATTAATTGTAAATCAGGAAGCAGTAAATGCATTACAGATAAATGAGTTAGTTAAACTATGTCCTTTTGGCGCAATTGAAGAAAAGGGTGGCAAGATAGAAGTAAACGCCGCTTGCAAAATGTGCAAGCTTTGCGTTAAAAAGGGACCGGCTGGGGTAATGAAATTTGTGGAAGACGAAGTGCCAACAATCGATAAAAGCTTATGGAAAGGTGTCGCTGTTTATGTAGATCACGTGGATGGCGACATACATCCTGTAACTTTTGAGCTTATCGGTAAAGCCAAAGAGCTGGCGGCAAAGGTAAATTATCCTGTTTATGCGGTCTTCGTCGGGCATAACATTGCAGATAAAGCTCAAGAACTCCTGCATTATGGCGTCGATGAGGTTTTCATATATGATTTTGCCGAATTAAAAGATTTTAGAATTGAGCCATATACAGCAGCTATGGAAGAGTTTATAAAAAAAGTAAAGCCTTCTACCTTATTGGTTGGCGCTACAACAATCGGAAGATCGCTCGCGCCTAGAGTTGCGGCACGATTTAAGACAGGTCTGACAGCTGATTGCACTATTCTTGATATGAAGGATAATACAGACCTTGTGCAAATAAGACCAGCGTTTGGCGGTAATATCATGGCGCAGATTATAAACCCCGATCATAGGCCGCAGCTGGCGACAGTACGATATAAGATAATGAACGCCCCAGAAAGATTGCCTGAGAGAAAAGGCAAGATAACGCCTTGTTCTATGAATACAGACACGTTACACTCCGCGATTACCGTATTACAGGTAACCAAAAAAGAAGTGGAAGCAAGTATTTCCGACGCGGAAGTAATTGTCGCAGTCGGCAGAGGTATAAAATCGGAAAAAGATGTAGCGATGATTAAAGAATTAGCCGAATTGCTTGGCGCACAGGTAGCGGCAACACGCCCGCTTATTGAAGCAGGCTGGGCGGACGCCAAGCGTCAAATTGGCTTAAGCGGCAGAACCGTAAAACCAAAACTAATTATTACCTGCGGCATATCCGGAGCAGTACAATTTACGGCAGGCATGAATCAGGCTGATCGCATAGTCGCGATTAATCAAGACCCCAGGGCTGCGATATTCAATGTGGCGCATTATGGTATAGTCGGCGATATATATGAAGTAATTCCTCACTTAATCAATAATTTAAAAGAAAAACATTAACTTGTATTTCTTAAAAATAGATGGCTGGAGGTAATAAAATGGGAGATATTTGTAAGCAGGAATATAAGAAATTAGATCAGAAAGATATTGCTTTTCTACTCGATCTGCTTGGTAAAGACAGAGTATATACAGGTACGGAGATTAATGAAGACTACAGCCATGATGAACTTGGCGGAATAAGCAAAATGCCAGAAGCTGTTGTTGAAGTGTCAAGTACAAAAGAAGTAGCAAAGATTATGGAATATGCTTATGAGCATAGCATTCCTGTCGTGCCCAGAGGGTCTGGTACAGGGCTTGTTGGAGCATCTGTCGCTATTTATGGCGGGATTATGATCGATTTAACGAATATGAATAAAATACTCGAAGTCGATGAAGAAAACTTAACGCTAACCGTGGAGCCAGGCGTTTTGCTCATGGAGATCGGCAAGTTTGTCGAGCAGTACGATCTCTTTTATCCCCCTGACCCTGGTGAAAAGTCAGCTACGATCGGCGGAAATATTAATACAAATGCCGGCGGCATGAGAGCAGTTAAATATGGTGTAACAAGGGATTATGTAAGAGGTCTTACGGTAGTGCTGCCAACAGGAAAAATTTTAGAAATTGGCGGCAAGGTTGTTAAAAATAGCTCAGGATATAGTATAAAAGATCTTATCTGTGGTTCAGAAGGGACGTTAGGTATTGTAACCCAAGCCGTGTTAAAGTTGCTGCCGTTGCCGAAAAAAGCCATAAGTTTGTTGGTTCCATTTTCCACCCTTGAAAGAGCCATCAATACAGTCCCTAAGATCATAAAATCAAAGTCGATACCAACAGCTATCGAGTTTATGCAAAGAGAAGTTATTATTGCGGCAGAGGAGTATTTAGGCAAGAAATTCCCTGATAATTCAGCAGATGCCTATTTGCTGTTAACTTTTGACGGAAACAGCAAACAAGACGTTGAAAAAGAATATGACAAAGTGGCTAGCATCTGCTTAGCTGAAGGAGCCTTGGATGTCTATATTTCTGATACGGATGAAAGAAAAGAAGCAGTGTGGTCGGCGCGGGGAGCCTTTCTCGAAGCGGTGAAAGCCACCACCGAAATGGATGAATGTGACGTTGTAGTGCCCAGAAATAAAGTTGCAGAATTTGTTAATTATACGACTGAATTACAGCAACAGCTTGGGATGAGAGTAAGAAGTTTTGGACATGCAGGCGATGGAAATTTGCACGTATATGTATTGAGAGATGATTTACCACAGGAAGAGTGGCAAAAGAAATTGAAAGCGGTTTTCGCTTGTATGTATAAAAAATCTGTGGAGTTAGATGGATTGGTATCCGGGGAGCATGGCATAGGTTATGTGAAAAAAACGTATTTGTTTGAGCAATATGGCAATGATTACATGGATCTCATGCTGAATATTAAGCTGGCCTTTGACCCTAAAAATATTTTAAATCCGGGCAAGGTTTGTCAGTAGACTGTCAAGTATCTGGGTAGAAAGCCTTTTAGAGTGGCGTGCTGCGTTCTTCTTGCTTTAAACTATTCCGGACGCACCGTTTTTTATAGTATTTTAAACTATCTATGAATACGGGAGGAAGAATACCATGAATATGTATTTGCTTTTTATGATTGCATTGATACCAATCGTTTGGCTAATGGTTTCATTGGTAGGGTTAAAGATAGCAGGGCATAAAACAACCCCGCTTTGCCTCTATGGCCATATGGCCGATTATGATTGTTATTATTGCCGCTGTATTTATTTATAATCTGTCGCTGTACACAAAGGGGATGGATGTTATTAAGAGTATGATGACAGGTATAACAACAGATCAAAGAATATTAGTGCTTATCCTAGCCTGGGGGTTTGGCGGATTTCTTGAGGCTATTGCCGGTTTTGGGACGGCTGTTGCTATTCCGGCCAGCATTATGGCGGCACTTGGCTTTGAACCTGTTTTCGCGGCAATTATCTGTCTAATTGCCAATACTACGCCAACTGCCTTTGGTGCTATAGGGCTTCCGGTATCAACACTTGCCCAAGTTGCCGGTCTTGAGGTAAACGAATTAAGTTATGCGATAGCACTTCAGCTTGTACTCTTAATTGTTATTGTTCCCATGGTATTAGTTATGATTACGGAAAAAAGTGTCAAGGCCATTAAGGGCGTTTTTGGCATCTCGCTGGTATCAGGGTTAGCGTTTGCTGTTCCGCAACTGCTAGCAAGTAAGTATATGGGCGCGGAACTTCCAGCCATTCTCGGTTCTGTAGTGTGTTTAGTCACAACAATTGCTTGGGCTAAACTATATCATAAAGATAAAGCACAAAAAAATGCAAAAGAGATATCCACGAGGCAAGCATGCATGGCTTGGCTGCCATTTGTCTTAGTATTCCTCATTATAATTGCCACAAGCTCGTTATTTCCCAGTATCAATAAAATGTTAGCGGCAGTGCAAACTGCAGTAAACATTTACAGCGGTCCTGGCGGTCATCCCTATTCCTTTGTCTGGCTCGCTAATCCAGGTACGCTTATTATCTTTGCAGGTATTATCGGAGGCTTGCTGCAAGGAATAAAGCTTACTGAAGTATTTGGTGTCTTAGGGAAGACGGTCAGGCAAATGACTAATTCCGCCATTACTATAGTTTCCATCGTAGCACTGGCAAAAGTTATGAGTTATAGTGGCATGATCAAGTCAATAGCCGCAGTTTTAGTTTCGGTAACAGGCTCAGCCTATCCCCTCATAGCGCCTGTTATCGGAGCACTTGGCACTTTTGTAACAGGCAGTGATACATCGGCAAACGTATTGTTCGGCGGGCTGCAAGTCGAAGCGGCTAGATCACTCTCGTTGAATCCCTATTGGTTAGCTGCAGCTAATGCGGCAGGCGCAACTGCAGGCAAGATGATATCACCACAAAGCATTGCTGTTGCCACTGCTGCTACAGGACTTGCGGGTGCAGAGGGCAAAATATTATCAGCTACTTTACGCTTTTGTATGGTTTATGTAATTATATTAGGCATCGTGACATTCCTAATGGGGCCGTTTTTTGTAGACTGAGTGACCGTTTTCTTTGTCTACACACATAAGATGAAGCATTAGCCGAAAAAATGGCAGAGCGAGTTCGTTCCTATGATGGACTATTACGGCTTTGATATGATAAAATGATGAAAAATTTATAATAGAGATAGAAATCCAACTGAATTTATAATTTAGTTGGATTTTTTATATGAGAGAATGGTAACTAATTTATTAGTAGAATAAGAAAACTCTAACGAATATTGTATTATTTTGGCATGAATTTTGCGCTTTATAGGGAACCTAAAATAGTGTATTTATTCTACAGGAAATATTTGAAAAGTTGACGGAAAAGAAATGTTCCCAAATGTCCAAAAATGGAAGAGGTATTGGATAAAAACGAGATATAAATGGTAAATAAGTTTAATAAAAAAGTAAGCAGTTTAAATCTACATTTGCTGAAAAACGTAAGCTTTTCAGTGGCCTCTAAGTTAGAGGTGTTTTTTCAGGTTTATACAATGTGCTGATTCTCTTTACTGATAAATACTATATGCAAATATTCACAATTAATTAAATATATATAATGTCTAGTATTTTTATTTTATTTATTATATAATAACATGCAGGTATAATTATCATTACTAATAGTTATTAATGTAAAGAGTTCTGTATATTCAATGCCTTGTGAGTACAGCCAAATTATGACTGTCTAAAAGCTTGCAAAAGCCGTGCTTTTTAGTCTGATACAAAAATATGGCTGTTTTTCTCAAATTTAAAATCAATTTTAAGGATTAGGGAGGAACAACTATGAAAAAACCATTGTACAAAATTCTTTATGTTCAGGTACTTATCGCTATTGCTATTGGTATCTTACTCGGCCATTTTTATCCCTCTGTGGCAATCGCGCTGAAACCTTTAGGAGACGGCTTTATCAAGTTAATAAAAATGATTATTGCACCAATCATTTTTTGTACCGTTGTCTTGGGGATTGCCGGAATGGATGACATGAAAAAAGTCGGCAGGGTCGGTGGAAAAACTATGTTATATTTTGAAATCGTTTCTACCTTGGCGTTATTTATCGGCTTGTTCATTGTAAACATTGTAAAGCCGGGGGCAGGTATGAACGTCGATGTCAGTACGCTTGATTCTTCGGCTATTTCCGCTTACGCAACGAAAGCCCAATCACAATCTTCTGTTGATTTTTTTATGAACATCATTCCCAATAGTGCAGTGGACGCTTTTGCCAAAGGAGACATTCTGCAGGTTTTACTTTTTTCAATCATCTTTGGCTGTGCCATGTCCTACCTTGGAGAGCGCGTTAAACCGACTATTGTCGTCATTGAAAATCTTTCTATCATATTATTTCGCGTTGTTGCTATTATCATGAAGGTTGCTCCGATCGGCGCTTTTGGCGCAATCGCTTTCACTATCGGTAAATACGGTTTGGAGTCTCTTTTGCCGCTGGCAAAACTTATGGGCAGCTTTTATTTAACTTGCTTTTTGTTCATTTTCATCGTCCTTGGTGGAATTGCCCGGCTTACAGGATTTAGCATTGTCAAGTTCATCAGTTATATCAAAGAAGAACTTCTTATCGTTCTTGGAACATCTTCTTCTGAAACCGTTCTTCCTCGCATAATGCATAAATTAGAAAAATTGGGCTGTTCCAAATCGGTTGTCGGTTTGGTAATTCCAACAGGCTACTCTTTTAATTTGGATGGCACATCTATTTATTTGACGATGGCCGCTGTATTCGTTGCCCAAGCGACCAATACGGAATTGACACTGGTCGAGCAACTTACGATGCTGGCAGTCTTAATGGTGACATCAAAAGGAGCGGCCGCAGTAACGGGCGGTGGATTCATTACATTGGCGGCAACGCTTTCCGTTATTCCTACTGTTCCTGTTGCAGGTCTTGCTCTGATTTTAGGTATCGACCGTTTCATGTCTGAAGCAAGAGCACTTACAAACCTAATTGGCAACGGCGTCGCTGCCATCGTTATTTCTAAAACGGAAAAAGAACTCAATACCGAACAGCTCCATGAAGCGTTGAACAGTACGGAAACTTTGGAAATGAATGAAGAATTGACTTAATTGACGAGCATCTTATAATTGTTAAATTAATAGAATTAATCTACATTAAATGAAATAGAGCATGTACAAAATTCAAGAATTGAAATGGACCCTATGTCAAGGACATTTTAGAAAAAGAGCATTTAAACCAGCTGGTATAGTTTTCATCAACTATAGCAGCTGGTTTTCTATGTTTGGATAAGATATTTACCAGTCCGTAAATATTCAGCATATTGATTTGGTGAAAGTTTTGCC
>JARBTT010000017.1 GCA_029240055.1 Anaerosinus sp. | reverse complement strand
GACCAACCATCAAATTTAGCGCCTTGTTTCCAAGCTTCCAGTATGACTTGTCCAATTTTTCTATCACCACGGGCGATAACACCTTCTAAGAAACTCGTCTTTGAATCATGATATTTATAATTAATTGAACGATCTTTGATCGCTTCCCTTAATAATTGTTGTTTACGCGCCAATTCTTCTTCAGTATTTTGGGCAAACCATTGAAATGCCGTATGGGGTTTCGGAACAAAAGAGGAAACACTTACCGTAACCCGCGCGCCACGTCTGCCCTTAACTTCCTTATATAAATTCACGACTTTTTGTGCCAAATTCGCAATACCAATGATATCTTCATCCGTTTCTGTAGGTAAACCGATCATAAAATATAACTTTACATTCGTCCAGCCTTGCTGAAATGCAGCAGTTACCGCTTGTTCTAAGTTCTCTTCAGTAACACCTTTGTTAATCACATCACGCAACCGCTGCGTACCTGCTTCTGGTGCAAAGGTTAAACCGCTTTTTCTTACCTGTTGCAGTTTATGCGCTAACTCAATGGAAAAACTATCAATGCGAAGCGATGGCAACGATACGCTTATCCCTTCTTCCTGGAATGTATCCATCAAATGACTTACCAATTCGCCAAGACACGAATAATCCGCTGAACTAAGCGAGGTCAAAGACATTTCATCATACCCAGTGCTATCGACAAGTTCTTTGGCCAGCGATAATAATTTTTCTGGTGTACGTTCTCTTACTGGACGATACAGCACACCGGCTTGACAAAAACGACAACCGCGCGTACAACCGCGGAATAACTCTAGCATAATACGATCATGAACAATATCAATATAAGGAACAACTGGGTTTGTCACAAACTCACTTGCATCCATATCAGCAATCAGTCGTTTTGTGACAACTGGTTTCGCTTCTCGGCAAATTGGCTCTACACTTGTTAACATATGATTCTCAGCATAGGTGACGTTATAAAAAGACGGTACATAGATACCATCAAGCATTGCTACTCGACGTAAAAATTCCGTTCTCCCACCAATTTTATCCTCTTTTTTCCAAGCGATAAAGGCATCCGCAACTTCAAGGATTACTTCTTCCCCTTCACCAACAACGAAAAAGTCAAAGAAATCAGCTACCGGCTCTGCATTATAAACACATGGACCACCACCAATAATAAAAGGGTCTTCCTCTCTACGATCTACTGTCAGTAACGGAATCTTTGCTAAATCTAACATATTGATCACATTAGAATAAATCATCTCATATTGCAAAGAAAAACCGACCATATCAAATTCAAGAATTGGTGTAAAAGTTTCTAGAGAATACAACTCAATATCGTTTTCTCGCATTTTTTCTTCCATATCAATCCACGGAGAAAAAACCCGTTCCGCTGCTATATGCTTGCGATTATTGAGCACTTGATATAAAATTTTTAGTCCTAAATTTGACATGCCAACTTCGTAGACATCTGGTAGTGATAACGCAATCGTAAAGTCAACGTTTGCGTGGTCTTTCTTCACCGCATTAAGCTCATTGCCAGTATACCGAGCTGGTTTCATTACCGCATTGATGACAGCAGGTGTAAGTTTTATCATTATTAATTAATCATCCTCCAAAATTTAATTACAATCAATTGATCTATACTTTTACCAAAATAGTTCAACTCTTTACTCTATAACTTTATAATTTTCTACAAAATAAACCAAATTCCTGCATTTCCTATAAAGAGCATGATCGATTCACCCAATCCGTTCAATAATATCCCCAAAAGAAACCTTATAATCTTGTTGCGATAATTTATCCCATAATTGAAATTCTGTCAATATCGTGCAAACTTGCGCAGTATCATCGAGCACAAGGATAATACCATAACGTTCCGTTTCCAATCGTTGAATCAATTCTCTGACCGGTGTTTTTTTTAAAACAATATATTGCCTTGTCAGCATCATACCACGGCGCATAAGCGCTTCTTTTTTTCTCATCATAATCCGAACAGTACGAAAAGATATTTTCCTTACTTCAGCCCTCGCTGCACTTACAAGAAAAGTGGCAATGATAAATAACGATATATTGATCTTATAGTCATACATATAATCATATATAGCCTTTCCAATCATGAGAAATGCAATCACATAACTAATGTTCACCATACTATGCAAAGATTTTTTATACTCCATGTTTTTTGTTAATATTGCCTGTAATATGCGGCCACCATCCAGTGGCAAAGCTGGTAATAGATTTAAGGTAACTAACATAACATTTACTTCAGCAATAAAACGAAAATAATAACTCTCCTCCATTTGATAAAAATATAAAATCAATACAATCGACAAACTAACCAATGGTCCTGCACCAGCAATCAAAATAGCATCTAGCAACCCGGCCTCGGCTAGCCCTTCTATTCGCGCCACACCACCAAAGGGCAATAATTCAATTTCTCGAACACAATAATTTCTTTTAAGCGCTACTAAAACATGTGCTATTTCATGGATCAATATAGATAAAAAAACAATACCTACCTGATACCATAAATGCAGCAAAAAAAACACTGCAATCACAAGAAAAAACCACTTATTCATGCAAAAAGCAACACCGCCGACCGTACATAGACGCAATCAAGTCCCTCCTTGCGTCGGGAAATCACCTTTGATTCTCGTTAACGGATCAACTGCTACACTCTTTTCACGCAGTTCAAAATAAAACATCGGTTTGTTGTCTGCTGGTTTTTTACCACTTTTAGCGATCGTTTGCCCTTGACTTACGCGATCACCTTCTTTTACAAAAACTTCATCTAAATAACCATAAACTGTTTCTAGCGATTGACCATGTTCAACAATCAATAATTTACCGTACTTAGCATGATTTGTCACCGCTTTCACCCGACCAATACTTACGGCCTTAATCTGTGAACCGGCATCGACCTTATACTCTACACCATCACAGTCTTGCCCAAATACAGTCACAACTTCGCCATGGATTGGCATGCTCATATAACTAAGCGGATCAGCTGGTTGTGCTACTACGCTCTTAACCCTTTGCAACATTTCCCGATCAAAGCCTTTGGGAATATAAGGATCTAATTGTTGACCTAAAGCGACAAAATCAGTTTTTGTGGTTAGCATATAATGAATTCCACCATCAACCATCAACCCCACACGCGTTCCTGATACATGCACGCCATATAAAAGAACAAATAAAACCACACAAATCAACAACTTTTTCACTTCAGAATAATCTATTTTTCGCTCTTCAAAATCATATTGCCAAGTATCCTCTTTTTCGAAATAACTTTTCCACTGATTCCACTTTTTCGGCATACCATCGCCTCCCGTACTAAGGTATATGCCAAAACAAAATAAATATACTAGCAGGCATAGAAAAAGAGCTGCTAAAAGACAAACTTTTAAAGTTTGTCTTTGTAACAGCCCTATTTTAAAACATAATTTTTTGTCTCCGCATATAAATATTGAGTAATATCCCAGCGGCAACCAAGTTCGTAGTTAATGAACTAACCCCATAGCTCATCAACGGTAATGGAATCCCCGTAACAGGCATAATACCTGCCGTCATTCCGACATTCACTAAAACATGGAACGTTAACATTGACGTAATGCCAACAGCAAGTAGTGCGCCAAAATTATCACGCGCTTCATTCGCAATTTTTGTGCCACGATAGAGCATAATGAAATATAAGATCAGTACAAAAGTAGCTCCAATGAAGCCAAGTTCTTCACCAATAACGGCAAAAATAAAGTCTGTATGATTTTCCGGCAAAAAATTCAATTGACTTTGCGTACCACCAAATAAGCCCTTACCAAATAACATTCCCGAGCCGATTGCAATCTTAGACTGGATAATGTGATAGCCAGAACCTAAAGGATCAACATTTGGATCCATAAATACCATAATCCGCATCTTCTGATAATCTTTCAAGAAGTGCCAGAAAACCGGCATACAAGCGAGTCCTGTGCCAAAAATAATCATCAGCAATCGCAAATTTACCCCTGCCGCAAAAATCATCCCAAAGAAAATTGCCATAAATACCAAAGCAGTCCCCAGATCTGGTTGCTTCATAACGAGTAGAAACGGCAAAGCAACATATGCAGCCACTGGTAATAAATCTTTAAAAGTGTTAAGCTTTCCCATACGTTTATCAAGCATCGTCGCCAGTGATATAATCATAATAATTTTCGAAAACTCCGATGGTTGCAACGTAATCGGCCCAATCTGAATCCACCTTTGTGCCCCCAATGCACTCTGCCCTAACACCATTACAGCCACCAACATAACGAGATTGAAGATATAGAGTGCATTACCATACCTTTGCAATATTTTATAATCAAAATGCAACATAAAAAAAACGAGAGCACAATTAACAATTGCGAAAATCCCCTGTCTTTGTACAAACCAATACCGTTCGTCACTTGGCGTATTTATATGTGTTGCACTTCCGATAATAATCAAACTAACTACAACAATCCCCACAACTGCTGCAATTAATGTAAAATCTAATTTTCGTATTAATCTATTACTCAGCATTTACTTCCATTACCTTCCATCACCTAGTAAAATCTCTAAAACGTCTAAGTATTATAATATCATTTCCGAAAATCATATACAAGAGAGAAGTACTACCAGAAAAAATATTTACAAAAAAAAGCACAAATCATTTGTGCTTTTCATTATCTCTTAAACTCGGCGCTATGTTTCATCCGTTCTATCGGAATATTGGCAACCAATGCAACAGAAGAATTATCATTTGTAAATGACACTTCCATATCACGCTCATTAATTTCCATATAATTTGAAATTACTTTAATCATATCATCTTTCAATACTTCCATCAATTGCGGTGAAATATTTGCGCGATCATGTACCAATACTAAGCGTAGACGGTCTCTCGCTATATCTTTAGACGATTTTGATTCTTTTCCAAAAATTTTCATAATTGCATCTAACACACTTAGTACCCCCTTCACATTTTAAATATTTTTTTAACTTTAGCAAAGAAACCTTCAGGAACAATTTCCATGAATGGAATATTTTCGCCACACAAACGGCCAACTATATTTTTATAGGCTTTTCCTGCCGATGAAACAGGATTTGTAATGACTGGTTCCCCACGATTTGTCGATGTAACTACCAATTCATCATCAGGAATTTGCCCAATACAATCAATCGAAAGGATTTCATCAATATCATCCATCGTTAACATATCACCTTTTTTTACCATATCAGGACGAATACGATTTACAATTAATTTAATGTTATCTTTTTCCGCTCTACCTAATTCACCAATAATTTTATCAGCATCACGAACTGCGGATATTTCTGGAATGGTAACAACAACAGCTGTGTCGGCCGCTGATATTGCGGTTTGAAAACCTTGTTCAATGCCAGCCGGACAATCGATAATAACATAATCAAAATCTTTAATCAGTTCATTACATAAACTATTCATTTGTTGCGAATTGACTGCTGATTTATCTTTGGTTTGCGAAGTCGGTAATAAATATAAGGATTCATGACGCTTATGCCGAACAAGCGCTTTTTTATAGGGAACCCGACCTTCCGTAACATCAATCAAATCATACATGATACGGTTTTCCAATCCTAGGAGCAGATCTAAATTTCTAAGACCAGTGTCAGTATCAATTAAGACAACTTTTTTCCCTCTTGCCGCAAAGCCAACACCTAAGTTTGCAGTCGTGGTAGTCTTACCAACTCCACCTTTGCCTGATGTAACAACAATAATTTCACTCATTAGCTAGCAAACCTCCTGTCTATTCACCGTCTCAATAACAATATTTCCATTTTTTATCCGTGCGCACTCTGTGGTGTCTACCGTTTCTAAATTATCTGGCGCTCTAGCGATTAAGTCAGCAATACGGATTTGCATTGCCAGCATTTTGTCAGCAGTAATGGTTGCCGTTAAATCACCAAATGCGCCTGCATGAACAAGACCACGACAAGTTCCTTTAATATCAATATTACCACCAGCAATAATTTTTGCCCCAGGATTCACATTTCCTAAAATAACAACGGAGCCATTACTAATAATCTCTTGTCCACCACGCACTGTTCTTTCAATAATGGTGATTTCCTTTGAAGCTTCTACGGCTGCCTCTTCTGATTTTAATTCACTCACTTTTGGCAAGGACGTATCAATCGCTTTTAAAGTTAATCCATACCGTTGAAACAGTATAGACAACTCTGTTTCCTGTTCTTTTGTTATTTTATCGATAGCAACATTTACAATTGTCCCTTTACCAAAAAAATCAATTGCCGATTCTAACTTTGTCTTTAATTGCTTTAGAATACTAGTAAAGTCTACTGTTTCATCAAATATTAACTGTAGTCCAGAACGACTACCCTTAAATACAACATCTTCGCTCATAATTACTCCTACTTTACACGCGTAGTATGTCAATAATATAGCTAATTTCGCCTTTTCTTTCCATACTCCTGCTTATATAAAATAAATTATCATATTTATTACTTTAGTCCTGGGTCTTCTTTAGTAGGCGGCTCAATGTGAAATGCCGCTTCTAATATCTTCTTGCCAATTGGCACTGCTGAAGTAGCACCATAACCGCCTTGTTCAACAACGACTACTACAACATACTCTGGATTTTCATACGGACCATACCCAACAAACCAGCCATGATCACTACCATGGGGATTTTCTGCAGTACCTGTTTTACCTGCAATTGCAACTGGGAAATTTTTAAATACCTCCCCAGCCGTCCCACCTTCTAAGGCTACATTTCGCAAAGAATCACGAATTACATCCATCGTACGCTTGGAAATACCCAAGTCACCCATTTTTTCCGGAGAAAATTTTTGAATGGGTGTGCCGTCCGGTGCAGTAATTTGGCTCACTAAATAAGGCCGATACCGTGTACCGCCATTGGCTATTTGACTATATACATCAGCAATCTGAAGTGGTGTTACTAGCTGGAACCCTTGTCCAATTGCCGCATCAAAGGTTTCTGATAAATACCAATCTTCCTTGTATACTTTCTCTTTATAACGACGATTTGCCACTAGTCCATCAGTTTCATACGGCAAATTAATGCCTGTCACCGCTCCTAAGCCAAACATCCTAGCATATTTCTCCATCAAATCAATTCCCAAGCGATTGCCCATTTCATAGAAATAAACGTTATCCGATTTCGCTAAGGCTACTCTAAAATCAATCCAGCCAAGTGCTTCTCCATCAGCATTTACTTTAGGAATAATCCAATGCTTTCCTGTATCCAATATTTTTTCTTCTGGTGTTACTTTATTTTCTTCAAGCGCTGCTGATCCAGTAACAACTTTAAAGGTAGATCCTGGCGGATATTCCCCCGAAATCACTTTATTATCCAGCGGATGATAGGGATTATTATTAATCAAATCCCAATCTTTGGTTGAAATACCACCACCAAATAAATTTGGATTAAACGCTGGCCTACTTACCATCGCAAGTATCTCACCAGTTTTCGGATTCATCACCACTGCAGCAGCAGCTTTTGCTTTCTTATATTCTGTTTTTGCTTGCAAATAAGCAAGTTGCTCGTCGATTGCCTTTTCTGCTGCCTTCTGAATATTTTCATCAATTGTAAGCGTTAAATTACACCCCGGAACTGGCTCTTTTTTTCCTAAGATTTGTACTGGCTTACCAGTAACATCAACTTCAACTTGTCCACCACCATCAATACCACGTAATTCTTTGTCATAGACTTTTTCAAGGCCAAATTTACCAATAATATCGCTGGCTTTATACCCTTCTCCTTTACGCGCTTCGAGTTCTGTATCATTGATTTCACTTACATAGCCAAAAATATGTGCCCCTAGTTCCATATTTATATAATTTCTAATCGGCTGAATCTCAACAACAACACCAGGGTAATCATCCTTTTTTTCTTCTAATACCGTAATAATTTCTGGTCCAACATCACTCTTGATATGAATCGGATCAAAACCTGTATGTTGGCTTATTTTATTATAAATATCTTCCTTACTCATCTTTAACAAGTTTGCTAATCGCGCAACTACATCGTCAGAAACAGGTCCTACAAGCGAAAGCAAAGACACTGTAAAACCTGGTCTATTAGATACCAGAAGAGCCCCATTTCTATCGTAAAAAAGACCACGTGGTGCCATAGCAGGGATCAGTCTTATGCGATTACCATCAGCCAAGCGACTATAATAGTCCCCTTCTAAGACCTGTAAATAGCCTAGCCTAGATATCAATGTCAACATGACTACTATTACGATAATAGACAATGTTTCTAAACGCACTCTAAATTTATTTGTTGTCACCACAATCTCTCCTATAATTAAGAATTAAGGCACCTTAAAATAGGTGCCTTAATTCTTGATTTATTCTTTCAACAAGATATGAATCCGATAAATTAGTTTATGTACTGGGAAAGCTAGAATGAAATTATAAACCAATAAAGGAATCATCATATAAATCATATTATTTAATAAGTCAAACCTATACCCTAATAATAACATAATTATTGCAGTTATGAAACTATTCCCTATCGTAGCAATTGAAACTGATATAATCGGTAATAAAAAATGTTCTTTAAAAACTTTTTGCTCGGCCATACCAAAAACGTAACCAATTAACATTTTGGCAAGAATATTCATGCCAACAAACGTTCCCGATGCCAAGTCCTGTAATAAACCAGCAAAAAATCCAATCACGACACCATGTTTCTTGCCTAACAACAAACTAGATGATACCACCACAGTCAATAACAAATCCGCATGAATTCCATTATAATTAATTTCTGCAAGCAAAGTAGACTGCAATATTATAGAAATAATGAGTACAGCACTCCATACTATACCTGGCTTCATTTGGAACCTCCTGCATTTTTATTTACAGCATTCTTATCCTCTGCAGGCACTATCGGTGGTTGAGTGATTGGCGCTGGTGGCGCTTCCCGTGATGTCACAATAACCGAAACCTCTTCTAACCTTTGAAAGTCTACGGACGGTTTCAATACAGCATACTTTAATAAGCCTCCATCATCATTAACGATGTTTACGACTTCACCAAGTGAAATTCCCTTGGGATAAATTCCGCCAAAACCTGATGTTACGATTTGATCACCTTCCACTATATCAGCGTCCCGTGGAATATTTACCATCCGAACCATCATCTGATTATTATTATCACCAGCGATAATCCCGGCAACTCTTGATTCTGGTCTTTGTACCAAACCACCAACCGAATTGCGTCGATCTAAAATCAATTGTACTCTTGCAGAATTTTTAACTACACTCACTACATTTCCCACAAGGCCCTGTGGGGTAACGACAGCCATATCTTTGGTAATTCCATCATCCGTGCCACGATTAATCACAATCGTACTCGTCCAGTTACTAGGATCACGCGCGATTACTTTTGCCGCCACTAAATCAAATTGAAGCGCACTTTGTTTATAATCAAGGATATGACGTAACCGATCGTTTTCAGCTATAATTTCCGTAGTATTTACCTGCATTTCTCTTAATTGCTCTACCTCTGACTTAAGCATTTTATTTTGTTGGTAAACTGTAATGATTTCCCAAACATTAGTCATGCTTTGGCGAACTCCATTACTTACGCTATTCATGATGCCTTGAAAAGGAGCTAATATCGTCATCGTAATTTTTTCACTGAGCGGCAATTGATATTTTCCCCTTGCCGCTCCAAAAATTAAAAGAATAACAAGTGTAAAAGTTGCAACTAATATATATATTTTTCTATTTGAACCTGGTTCTCTTCGTACTCTACTCATTATTTTAATTTTTTAGAGTTCATCGCAATGCGTTTTAAAAGCTCAATACTTTCGAGCGATTTACCCGTTCCCTCACCAACACAAGATAAAGCATCCTCAGCAATGTGTACAGGCATACCTGTTTCTTTACTAAGAAGTATATTTAAATCATGAAGCAAAGCCCCACCGCCTGTCATCATAATGCCATGATCCATAATATCTGCTGCAAGCTCTGGTGGTGTTTTTTCCAAGGTGCTTTTTACAGCATCAATAATTTTTTGTACAGGATCTTTTAAGGCCTCTCTAATTTCACTTGCTCTTATTGTAATTGTTTTAGGAAGTCCACTCACAAGACCACGCCCACGAATATCCATCTCTGGGTCACCTGCTGGTACAATTGCCGAACCAATATTAATTTTAATGGCTTCCGCTGTACGTTCACCAATCATCAAATTATACGTACGCTTGATATATTGTACAATTGAATCATCCATTTCATCTCCACCAATACGAATAGAACGACTTGTTACAATACCACCCAAAGAAATTACGGCAATTTCTGTTGTACCGCCGCCAATATCAACAACCATATTACCAGTTGGTTCATGTACAGGAAGTCCTGCGCCAATTGCTGCAGCCATTGGTTCTTCGATCAAATAAGCTTCCCGTGCTCCAGCTTGAATAGAAGCATCAATAACGGCTCTCTTTTCTACCTCAGTAATGCCAGATGGCACCCCAACCACAAGACGTGGTCTTACGAAGGATTTTGTATTCATTGCTTTGGCTATAAAATATTTTAACATTGCCTGCGTAACATCAAAATCAGCAATAACCCCGTCTTTTAAGGGTCTGACCGCTACGATATTACCAGGTGTACGACCAATCATTTGTTTCGCTTCTTCACCAACCGCAAGCACTTCACCCGTATCACGTTGAATCGCTACAACCGATGGCTCACGAATAACAATCCCTTTCCCCTTCACATGTACTAATGTATTTGCAGTTCCAAGATCAATACCCATATCATGCGATAACCCGCCGAAAATATTCCACATACTAAAAATAACTCCCTTCAAATTTAAACAAAAATATCTTATGAAAATGAATCTATAATGCCATTTTCTTTCAAACTAATATACTTATTATCACCGATAATCACATGATCTAACACAGCTATATCCATCAGCTTACCAGCTTTTATTAATTTTTCAGTAACAAATAAATCTTCTTTGCTTGGACTCGGATCACCACTTGGATGATTATGAATCAGAATAATCGCAGCAGCGGCATAGTGAATTGCTTCACGAAAAATTTCTCGCGGATGTACAATTGATGCATTAAGGCTCCCCACCGATATCGTCGGCGCGGCCAATACTTGGTTTTTCGTATTAAGTAGCATGCTAATAAAAAACTCTTTATTCTCATATCGAAGTCTCGCCATCATATAGTCCGCAACATCTTGAGGCGCGCGAATCACATACCGTTCATTCGTAGGATTGGTTGCCAATCGCTTGCCAAGTTCCATGGCTGCAATAACTGTGATTGCCTTGACCATACCAATACCCTTGATTTTACTAAAATCACTTGGTGCCAAATTGGCAATTGAAGCAAGTCCGTTTGTTTGGTACGCACTTAGCAATTTTTCTGCCACACGCATAACGGAATCTTCTTTTGTCCCCGTTCTGAGTAATATTGCTAATAATTCTGCATTACTTAACGCTTGCACACCTCTTGTGAGTAACTTTTCCCGTGGTCTTTCTTCTTTTGGTAAGTCCTTCAACATGAGCTGTTTCGTTAAAGTCATAACAGATTGATACCAGCTTTCTTACAAAGATTTGCTAATTTGTTTAGAGGCAATCCGACAACATTTGTATAACAACCTTGAATTTCTTCAATAAACACAGTAGCAATCCCTTGAATTGCATACGCACCTGCCTTATCCATCGGTTCTCCAGTTGCTATATACTTATCAATCTCTTCACTTGTTAACTTGCTTAGTTTTACAGTAGTCTTTTCAAAATCACGCCAAACCGTATTACCTTTTATCAAAGCTATCCCTGTATAAACTGTATGCACATTACCAGATAAACTTGATAACATTCGTTTTGCATCTGCTACATTTACTGGTTTGCCATAAACTTCATCATTCATCACGACTATAGTATCCGCCCCAAGGATGACATCATTGCCAGCTAGCTTATCTGCTACCTCTTGAGCTTTCGCCACAGCATTATTTATTACTAATTGTTCTGGTGGCAACGCCTTACTGTTATCCTCTTCAGCCGCACTTGGTACAACGTTAAATTTGCATCCAATCTGATTTAATAATTCTTGCCTTCTTGGCGATGAGGAAGCTAAAATAATCAACGTAGAATCCCCCATTTTACAAAAATTAATCACACACGTTTAAATAAAAAAATCGCCAATACAACACCCAAAATACTAATTAAATTAGGATGCAAAGCAAAACCAAATGATAACTTAATCACATATAAGTTGATCATCACTGGCGATAAATCAAGAATTGCATATTGATGTACCAAATAAGGTGCTACACTTGACAAAGCAGGTATATCCAAGATGATTTCACCAAGAATCCCGCCTAAAACTGCCCCCGTAATAACAAATAAAATCAGGACACCATAACCTCTTGTCGCATTACCACGCAATATCTTGCCCTCCAATATAAATGAAAATAAATTTTCATTTTATTTTCTAAACTTAAATAACTTCTACCTAAACAAAAAAAATCCTTGCTAATTTTAAAAATTTTGTTAAAAAAACTAAGTTATTGGAGTTTTATTTGTATCTAACCACACGACATTATATCACATTATTTATGTATTAAACCATAATTAAATAAAATTATTATGATATCAATATTTACCACATCCCATTATATTATGTAACAAAAAATTATCACTAAAAAAGAGTTTTCATTGAATGAAAACTCTTCTAAAATTTATAAAACAGCTATGTGAAAACTATATTAAATAACGTACATAGACATAAACTGTTGATAAAATAATTGTTAAAATCATCATTGGAAACCCAATTTTTAAATACCGTACAAAAGAAATTGTATGACCACGTTCTGCCGCCATACCTGCTACAATAAGATTCGCACTTGCCCCAACAATCGTGCCATTGCCACCCAGACATGCCCCCAGTGACAAACTCCACCATAATGGTTCAAGGTTACTAACTCCCATCATTCCCATATCTTGAATAAGCGGAATCATCGTCGCCACAAACGGAATATTATCAAGAACTGACGACACAATTGCACTCAACCAAAGAATTAACAAGGATGTTTTGGTTACATCTCCCCCTGTAAGCTCTATCCCATATTCCGCAATTTGTTTAATAATACCTACCTCAATCAAACCACCAACTGCAATAAATAAGCCAATAAAAAAGAAAATCGTTGCCCATTCTACTTTATCCATCGCATGCTCTATAAAGCTATGATCACCGCTCGCGATTAATAGCAATAAGAAAGCTCCACTTAGTGCCACCGTAGAAGATTCAATATGGAAAGTTTGATGGATAAAAAAACCTAGTATTGTAAAGGTCAATACTGCTAGACATTTTTTTAAAAGTTTTTTATCTTTCAACTCTTTCTTTTCATCTAGTGACATTAACTCAGCTTTTAAAAGTTCTGTTGTTGTTAAATGCCTACGGTATATCAAAGTCAACACGGTTAATACGACTCCTAAGTTAACGATTGAAACAACCGCAAGATTATTGATAAACGCCCCAAAAGTAAGTTCTTTTACGGCACTGCCAATCATAATATTAGGCGGATCACCTATTAAGGTCGCTGTGCCACCAATATTCGATGCAATAATTTGCATGATTAGATAAGGCATAGGATCAACCTGCAGCTTATTTGTAATTCCAATCGTTACTGGAACGATCAACAATACAGTGGTAACATTATCTAAAAATGCGGAAAATACAGCCGTAACAATTGCTAAATAAATTAAAATTTTGACTGGGTTTGCCCGCGCTCTCTTAGCTGACCAAATTGCTATATAATTAAATAATCCTGTTTGCCCTGTAATTGCGACAATGATCATCATCCCGATCAATAATCCCAAGGTATTAAAATCGATATGATGAATTGCCATCTTCTCTGAAATAACCCCTGTCAGAATCATTAAAATTGCTCCAAGCATTGCTACAATCGTCCGATGAATTTTTTCTGATACAATAAAAATATACATTACTACAAAGATTAGTCCCGCTAAAACAGATATATTCATGAAAACCTCCCTAAAGCATAAAATATTTGACTTCATTTTATATTATCCCTAACTTATATAAAGTTATAAAAAAGAACAAAGAGGAGCCTGTTTGAACAGACTCCTCCAAGTTTAAAACCTATTTTTTTATATGACGATCACATAGCAAAACATGTACTTTTTATTACGAATCAATTAGCCAATAACAGCTAAAACTTCACCAGGTTTAACGTTTTGACCTGCAGCAACGTTAAAGCCTTTTAAAGTGCCAGCAATTGGAGCACTAATTTCATTTTGCATTTTCATAGCTTCAAGGATAAGAAGAACTTCACCTTTTTTTACAGCTTGACCAGCAGTAGCTACAAGTTTCACAATTTTACCAGGCATTGGTGCATTCACAGGAGTATCACCTGCAGCAACAGCTGTTTGAGCGCTTGCTGTAGCAGGTGCTGCAGGTTTTGCAGGTGCTACAGGTGCAGCAGCTTTAGGAGCCGCAGCAGCTTTTACTTCTTCAACTTCAACTTCATAAGCAGTACCGTTAACTTTAATGTTAAATTTTTTCATTTAATATTCCTCCAAAAAATCATATTTAAAAATTATTAAAACGCATTCATTAAGCGTTGACGACCAGACATAGACCAAGCAGAAGCGGTTTTAAAGCTGATTGCTTTAACTCCAGCAGGAAATATTGTTAAAGCTCCAACATTTCCCATCATTTCATGAACAGCGGCTGTAATAACAGCAACTACTTCAGGGTTAACGTCTTTTGCATTGATTTTCATTACGCTATCACCCTTTCTTATAATGGAATATTACCATGTTTTTTAGCTGGACGACTTTCGCGTTTACTAGCCAACATGTTTAATGCAGTAATAATACGAGGTCTTGTTTCAATTGGGTCGATAACCTGATCAACATAACCACGTTCAGCAGCTTTATAAGGAGTTGCAAATTCTTCAATGTATTCTGCAGTTTTTTCTGCAACGTTAGGATCCTTACGGAAAATAACATTAGCAGCTCCAGCAGGCCCCATAACAGCGATTTCAGATGTAGGCCAAGCCATAACCTGATCAGCACCTAAATGTTGGGAACACATCGCAATATAAGCTCCGCCATAGGCTTTACGAGTGATTACTGTTACTTTTGGTACAGTAGCCTCGGAATAAGCATAAAGCATTTTTGCGCCATGACGAATAATACCACCATATTCTTGATCAGTACCTGGTAAGAAACCTGGAACATCAACAAGACTTAAAAGAGGAATATTAAATGCATCACAGAAACGAATAAAACGAGCTGATTTATCTGAAGCATTCACATCTAAACAACCTGCCATTACGCTTGGTTGGTTAGCGATAATACCTACTGTCTTACCATCAAAACGCGCGAAACAAGTAATCATGTTTTGAGCGAAATGTTCATGAACTTCATAGAATTCACCATTATCAACAAGTGAAGTAATAATATCTTTCATATTATAAGGCATATTAGGATTATCTGGTATCAAAGAATTCAAAGCTTCATCCATACGATTAGGATCATCACCAGTTTCCACTACAGGAGCCTCTTCAAGATTGTTACTTGGTAAGAAACCTAATAAATAACGAATTTGTGCAATACAATCTTCTTCGTTTTCAGCAGCAAAATGAGCAACACCAGAAGTACTATTATGAGTCATAGCACCACCAAGTTGTTCTGCCGTAACTTCTTCAGCCGTAACTGATTTGATAACAGCTGGTCCTGTAATAAACATTTGGCTTGTGTTTTTTACCATGTAAATAAAATCTGTTAAAGCCGGTGAATAAACTGCGCCACCAGCACAAGGTCCCATAATAACAGAAATTTGTGGAATAACACCAGACGCTAATGTATTTTTGAAGAATATTTCACCATATCCACTCAAAGCATCAATTGCTTCTTGGATACGAGCTCCGCCTGAATCGTTAATACCAATTACAGGAGCGCCCATTTTTAATGCTAAATCTAACACTTTGCATATTTTAGCTGCATGCATTTCACCAAGTGAACCACCTTCAACAGTGAAATCCTGTGCAAATGCATAAACAAGCCGTCCATTTACGGAACCATAACCAGTTACAACCCCTTCACCAGGAAGAGATTTCTTTTCCATACCAAAATTTGTGCAACGATGTGTTACGAACTGATCCAATTCTACAAAAGTGCCTTCATCAAAGAACATATTCATACGTTCACGAGCAGTCATTTTACCTTTTGCATGTTGTTTTTCAATACGATCCACACCGCCGCCAAGCATAACTTTTGCTTGCTTTGCTCTCATAAGATCAATTTTTTCTTGAACAGTAGACATTTTATACCTCCCACTAAAATACATCTCAAAAAACGGCAAGCCGCCATTAAAGCGACTTGCACTGAGCCTATAATCTTTATTACTTCACTTCAAACTAAAAACTATTTACGTTGACAAAGTTCTACTAATATACCACCAGTAGATTTAGGATGAACAAAAGCAATGCTAGATCCGCCGGCACCATAACGAGGTTTTTCATCAATCATACGAACACCTTTTGCTATTAAATCAGCAATCGTTTGTTCAATATTATCTACTCTTAAAGCAATATGTTGAATGCCATTTCTGCCACCATTTTTTTCAATAAACTTCGCAATAGGGCCATCTGGGGAAGTTGACTCTAAAAGTTCAAGTTCGCTATCTCCGGATGGAATAAAACATACTTTTACTTTTTGTTCTTCAACAACTTCTTCACCAGAAGCTTTCATGCCAAGCATTTCAGTATAAAATTTCTTGGTTTCTTCTAAATTAGTAACAGCAATACCAATGTGATCAACTCTATCAATATTAAACATGAATAATATCCCCCTCTTATGACTAACCAACAAACTAAATATTATTTTAGCATATCTTTAATTATATTATTTACAACACTATATGGGTCGTCCATACGGCCTTCAACATCTTTAACAAGCTTGTCAAATTGGCCTGATTCAGTAATTTTACCTAAAACATAATTGCCAATTTCATTTTTTAAGATATTTAGCAATTCATTTTTGGTACGTTCCGTACGTCTCGTAGTCAATTGCCCTGTCGATTTTAATTGCTCATAATGCTCTTCTAAGGTTTCCAATAGTTCTATAACACCTTCATTTTGATGAGCAATTGTTTGTTTAATTGGCGGACGCCATTGTTTATTCATATTGCCATCTAAATCAAGCATCATATTTAACTCGATATTAAGTTTATCAGCACCTTCTCTATCGGCTTTGTTTATTGCAAAAACATCACCAATTTCCAAAATACCTGCTTTGATCGCTTGGATATCGTCACCAAGTCCAGGTACCAATACTACTAACGTAGTATCTGCCGCACTTACAATATCAACTTCAGATTGCCCTACCCCAACTGTTTCAATAAAAATAACATCTTTGCCAAAAGCATCCATAATTTTTACCGCTTCTGCTGTTTTTCTCGACAATCCACCTAAACTACCTCTTGTGCCCATACTACGAATAAATACGCCTTCATCTAAAGTTAATTCATTCATACGAATACGGTCACCTAAAATTGCACCGCCAGAAAATGGACTCGTTGGGTCAACTGCTACAATACCAACTGTTTTTCCTCTATTACGAAACTCTTTTGCAAGCTTATCTGTCAATGTACTCTTTCCAGCTCCAGGAGGACCTGTAATTCCAAGTACAAAGGCTCTACCAGTGTGCGGATATAATTTTTTCATTATATCTACTGCGTCATCATGTTCATTTTCAACTGCAGTAATCGCTCTCGACAAAGCTAATCGTGAACCATTTAAAACTTCCTTAGCTATATCCATTTTATCGCACCACCCTATGGTATGCGTTGCCTTTTGAGCAACGCACAGTCCATAACATATATTTACTTATTTAACGTTAGCTTTGATAAATTCAACAATTGCACTTGTTGTTGTACCAGGTGTAAATACTTCAGCAAGACCAGCTGCTTTTAATGCTGGAATATCGCTATCAGGGATAACGCCGCCACCAATAATAAGTACATCATCCATACCTTTTTCTTTTACCAAATTAACGACTTTAGGGAAAAGATGAGGATGTGCCCCAGATAAAATGCTCATTGCAATTACATTTACGTCTTCCTGAAGTGCAGCTTCTGCGATTTGTTCAGGAGTCTGACGAAGCCCTGTATATATTACCTCAAAGCCAGCATCACGAAGTGCACGAGCTACTACTTTAGCTCCGCGGTCATGACCATCTAGGCCAGGTTTTGCTACTAATACTCTAACACGTTTTTCCATCGTATTGTTCCTCCAACTCTCGCTATTATAGACTTACATGCGCTTCATATTCACCAAATACTTTACGCATTACTCCACAAATTTCACCAAGTGTTGCATATGTCTTAACAGCCGTTAAGATATATGGCATTAAGTTTTCCTGTTCATCTTGGCAAGCTTTTTCAAGACTATCAAGACTAGCTTTAACAGCAACGTTATCACGTTTTGCTTTCATCGCAATTAATTTTTGTTTTTGTCCTTCACCAACAGCAGCATCTACGCGAAGTAAACCTTCAACTGGTTTTTCTTCCATTTGGAATTTGTTAACGCCAACGATAACTTTAGCGCCACTTTCAACATCCATTTGCCATTGATATGCACTATCTTGAATTTCTTTTTGGATATATCCTTTTTCGATTGCAGCAACCGCGCCGCCAACTTCATCGATTTTTTTGATATATTCCCAAGCTTCTTTTTCAATTTTATTTGTAAGAGCTTCTACATAGTAAGAACCAGCAAGTGGATCAATTACATCTGCTAAACCACTTTCATAAGCAACAATTTGTTGGGTACGAAGTGCGATCATTACAGATTCTTCAGTAGGAAGCGCTAATGCTTCATCTTTAGAATTTGTATGAAGTGATTGTGTACCACCCATAACAGCAGCTGCTGTTTGAAGGGCAACACGAACGATATTATTATTAGGTTGTTGTGCTGTAAGCATAGAACCTGCAGTTTGCGTATGAACGCGAAGCATCCAAGATTTAGGATTTTTAGCGCCAAAACGTTCTTTCATCACTTTTGCCCATACACGACGAGATGCTCTAAATTTAGCAACTTCTTCTAATACATTGTTATGTGCATTCCAGAAGAATGATAAACGACCAGCAAATGCGTCAACGTCTAAGCCAGCTTTGATAGCAGCTTCTGCATATGCAATACCATCAGCGATCGTAAATGCAATTTCTTGCGAAGCTGTAGAACCAGCTTCACGAATGTGGTAACCGGAAATAGAAATTGTATTCCAGTTAGGAACATTTTTAGAACAGAATTCAAAAATGTTAGTAATCAAACGCATTGAAGGTTTTGGTGGGAAAATATAAGTTCCGCGAGCCGCATATTCCTTCAAAATATCATTTTGAATCGTACCTTTTAATTGATCAGCTGAAACACCTTGTTTTTCAGCAACTGCAATATACATTGCAAGTAATACTGATGCTGGAGCGTTGATTGTCATGGAAGTAGATACTTTACCAAGATCAATTTTATCAAATAAAACTTCCATATCAGCTAAGGAGTCAATCGCAACCCCAACTTTACCAACTTCACCTGTGGAGATATCATCATCGGAATCATAACCGATTTGTGTTGGTAAGTCGAAGGCACAAGAAAGTCCTGTCGCACCAGATTCAATTAAGTAGCGATAACGTTTGTTGGATTCTTCTGCAGTAGAGAAACCAGCATACATACGCATTGTCCAAAAACGTCCACGATACATCGTAGGTTGAACCCCACGTGTAAAAGGATACGATCCTGGAAAACCAATTTCACTTTCGTATTCTGTGTTTTCAATGTCTAGTGGTGTATAAATACGTTTTGCTGGAACATTTTTTCTTTCAGGAAATTTAGCAGTTGCCTTTTCTACTTTAGCGTCAAATTCCGCTAGTTTAGCTTTTAAATTTTCATTGCTCATTATTTTAATTGCCTCCCTACCCTATTTCTTCATTGTGCCTGTTGCCAAAAATCTACTATGCCATGATAACGCTTCATCCATGATATGAGGCGTTTGTGCTTTCTTGGTGGCTTTTTCAGCTCTTTCTAAATAATCAAGAAGCATTGGTCTGTAGTCTGGATGGGCACAATTATTAATAATAACACGAGCTCTTTCTCTTGGACTTAAGCCCCTAAGGTCAGCTAATCCAATTTCAGTGACGAAAATGTCAGTATCATGTTCTGTATGATCTATGTGTGAACACATAGGCACAATTGCAGAAATCGCACCGTCTTTTGCAGTTGAAGTGCTAAAGAAACAAGTCAAATATGCATTACGGGCAAAGTCTCCAGAACCACCAATACCATTCATCATTTTCGAGCCCATGATATGAGTTGAATTTACATTGCCATAGATGTCCATTTCAATTGCTGTATTCATCGCAATGATACCAATACGACGAGCTACTTCTGGACTATTGGCAATTTCTTGAGGACGAAGCATCATTTTTTCACGATATTCTTTGATATTCGTATAAAAACGATTCAAGCCGTCCGGTGATGGTGAGAATGATGTTCCTGACGCAAATTTTAATTTACCTGCATCAGCTAAGTCAAACATCCCATCTTGAATCACTTCGGTGTAAACTTCAAGATCTGTAAAATCAGAATCAACAAAACCACTGATTACCGCATTGGCAACATTACCAACACCAGATTGAAGTGGTAATAAATTTTTTGGCAAACGTCCAGCTTTAATTTCTTCATTGAAGAAATTAATAATGTGCTCAGACATTTTATGTGAATTTTCATCAATAGCACCAAATGGGCGCACGTCATCCTTAATGTCACATGGAACAATGTATTTTATTTTATCCAAGCCACAAGGTATATATGTAGTACCTATACGGTCAGCAGCTTTCACTACTGGAATCGGTAAACGATGTGGTGGATCAAGTGGCACATACACATCATGCATACCTTCAAGTTCTAAAGGTTGCGTTGTATTGACTTCAACAATAACAACATCAGCACTTTGAACATAAGAAGCAGTATTTCCCATTGAAGTCGTTGGGATAATGTGTCCTTCTTCGGTAATCGCACATGCTTCAACAATAGCTACATCAATCTTGCCGCCCATAAAACCATAACGGGCAAGTTGTGCTGATTCACTCAAATGCAAATCACAATACTCTACAGAACCACTATTGATTGCATTTCTTAAATTTTTATTCGTTTGGTATGGCATACGTCTTTTGATCCCGCCAACCTCTGCTAATGCCCCGTCTAATTCTTTTCCAACTGATGCGCCTGTCCATAAATTAACTGTAAATGGTTCATTCTTCATTCTTGCAGCTAAAGCTAATGGAACAGCTTTTGGATATCCAGCTGGTGTAAAACCACTAGTACCAATATTCATATTAGGCTTGATAAAAGCCGCAGCTTCTTCAGCACTAACAATCTTGGCGTGCAACTGCTTATTACGCACGCGATCACGAATATCAATCATCAAAAATCCCCCTTTAGTAGGTCAAGAAAATTTTGGCCTTTTATGATTCGTTAATTTTTAATTGCACACAAAAGAAGTTATAACTTAGTAACTACTCACTCCACATTGCTGTACAATTACGACTGCTATAAAATAACCATAATTTTAAATTATTATAACAGCAGTATTAGTTATACCATACCACAAGCATACCACTACATAGAAATGCCGTCAAGTTAGACATGATGTATTCTTGACGGCATTCTTCTTTTATCGACAACTTAGCATGTGAAATATTGTTCAAACTAACTCTACTTTAGAATTTCTCTGTATTTTGATAAATTCCTGCTAAATTTTAATAAAAATAATCATATTATATTAATTTTTTATAGTTATTTTCTGGTTATGTGATAAGAAAGACTACTAAGGCCTACAGATAAGTCCTCATTCACAATGTGCATACTGTCTGGAACCTTAATTTTTATCGGTGCAAAATTCCAAATACCTTTTACCCCAGCTGCAACTAATTTATCAGCAACCCCTTGCGCAAACGTTCTAGGAACCGCAATAATCCCGATATGAACATTTCTTTCTTTAATAACACGCTCTAAATCCTCGATATCTTCAACTTTTACACCACTCGATACCTTACCAATCACTTCTGGGTTCTTATCAAATAATGCCACTAAATTAAACCCCAAAGAAGTAAAATTCTGATAATTGGATAAAGCCGCACCCAGATGTCCGATTCCAATGACTGCAATATTCCAATTATTATCTAATCCCAATATTTCACCAACATTACGTTTTAATTCAGCTACATAGTACCCTACACCTTTTTTACCAAACTGGCCAAACGACGCCAAATCTTTTCTGATTTGCTCTGGTGTAATGCCAAGGCGTTTACCTAACTCTTCCGAGGAAATAATATCTATGCCTTCTTCTCCAGCTAGACGAAGCGTCCGAAAATACAACGGTAGACGATCAATCGTAGCTTTAGAAATCACAATTTGCTCTTTCACTTGCAAATCCCCCTCCAAAAATCTTACTCAAAAAATACTGTATACTTCTATCATCTATAGGCATATTCGAATAAAATGATTAAAATCCCTCTATTTTCAAACACACCATTCATTTGAAAAATCAATTTAGCTCTATCCAAAAAATTAATTTAACTCTTTTTTACAGACAACAACAATCATAGCATTGACTAACCAAAATAACATAGAAAGTTCAATATTAAATAAAACGTAGTCCGTAAATCCATTAATCGCAACACAAACAATCGATAATCCTGCCCCAAGAGTCAACCCATTCAGTAAATTTGATTTTTTTAAATGCGTATTAGATAAGGCCATATGCAAATGTCCTACCATACAAGCCATAAAACTAAGAAAGCCTGCAATACCAATTTCTGCAGCAAAATTTAAATACATATTATGTGCATGAACAATTTTAACTGCATCATTTTGAATAAAAAAATCATATTCAGGATAAACCATCCAATATGAGCCCCAACCAATACCTAATAAGGGATGTTCACTAATCATAGCGACGGTACTTTCCCATAAGGCAAATCTCATATTGGAAGAAGTATCACTTATATTAACTACAGAGACTAATCGTTCGGCAATACTCGCATCAAAGGCCAATACCAATACACAAACTAGAGCAAGCCCAAACAAAATCTTACGATTGTGAAACAAGCCATAAGCTGCAATCACAGTGACTAGACTAATCCAAGCACCACGGCAATACGTCATCCCTAAGCAAACTCCCATCAAAACAAAACAAATACCAAGTAAAAACTTTGCCTTCTTAGCATTAATTTTACAAATCATTCCAAAGATCAAGGACATCATCACAATCAAATAACCGGCTAAAATGTTTGGGTTTTGCATCGTAGAAAAGACCCGCGTCTTTAGTTCGGGAAATTGTTCGCCATCCACCCATAACATACTTGTCACATCAATCCCGTAAATATATTGGTAAAAACCATATGCTACAACCACCAGCGATGAAGCAAGTAGCACAGAAAGTAAACATTTTAACTGATTTCTCGTAGAAATGTTTTGCACAACTAAATAATAAATAAAAATATACCTACCCATCAAATTGTAAAAATTATAAAAACTAAAGCCCATATCTGGCGAAGCAAAAATAGACAACGCCGATAACGTAACAAAACAAGCAATTATTTTATCGAAAGGTGTACGTCGAAAACTCCTTCCCCGATCTTGTACTAGTTTGATCAACCAGGCAAATGATCCAATGATTAAAAATACAGTTGTCCAAGTCGAGGACAAGGCCAAGAAGAAAACAATAGCTAAAATAGAATATTCAATGACAACATCCAAAATCATCAGTAAACGATTATGCTCTTTAACTTTTCCCACAATTTCACCTAATTCATTTACTCTTTCTATATTTTTTATATAAGAAATCAGTAAACTTAGATTTTCCAAATTTACTGACCTCCTCATTATCCTTTTAAAATTAAATTTCTCACTGTACCAATCAAATATAACGATCCTGCAATGCATAAAATCTTATCTGA
>JARBTT010000016.1 GCA_029240055.1 Anaerosinus sp. | reverse complement strand
GAAACAGAAGCGGTAGTTCGTGAAATTTTAGAAGCATTGCAAAATTTGCACCAACCAACTGCGCAAGAAATTCGCCATGCTTGTTTAGCGATTACTGCTTGCCGGGCGGCAATTAAAGCGGGCGATCTGCTGAATATTCGGCAAATGCAAATTTTACTTGATGAATTGACCAATACGACGCTGCCATATACTTGTCCACATGGTAGACCGTCGATTATCAAATTTGACAGCGGTGAGTTGGCAAAAATGTTTAAACGGACATAATCAAGTGTGTTTCGAAAAACACACAACCTTAGAAAATAAGAGACTGTTACAAGATGCCCAAATGCTAGGCACGACGAGAACGCGAACGAGGGTGTATAATGTATACGTTGAGCGAGTGCTCGCAGGAGTAACAACGCAGATGGGTATTTTGTAGCAGTCTCTAATAGGGGAAAATATGAATATCATTGTAACTACTGGACAAAAGACAACAACGAATTTTATTGTAAAAGCAAAATCAATCGCAAGGCAGCTGAATGCAACCTTTGTTCCGCGGAATAATGAGTCTATTGATGCATTGCGTGGCAGTGGCAAACAGGATATTATTCTTGTTGTGAATAAGCAAGGCTTAGTTGCACATACGCCAAATGGCGAGTTGTTTTTTCATTTAAATATGGCACAATTACGCATAAAAAATCTATTGGCGGGGAAACTAGACAACATGGTACAAGCGATGGGGCTGCAAGCAGGTATGTCAGTACTCGACTGTACACTAGGCTTAGCAACCGATGCCATAATAGAAAGCTATATTGTCGGCGACGAGGGAAAAGTGGTTGGACTCGAAGTTTCCCCAGTAACTGCTTTTATTGTAAGAGAGGGATTGGTGCAGTATAAAACCGAAGATCCATCCATCCAACGTGCGTTAGAGCGGATTGAGGTTATCAATGCTGATTATAATGAATATCTTTTACAATTGCCGGATCATAGCTTTGATGTTGTTTACATAGATCCCATGTTTCGCAGGCCAATCAAGGAAAGTATCAATTTGCAACCGATGCGTTATGTTGCGGATCATCGAGCTGTTGAACTTTCTGTTTTGCATGAGGCAAAGCGAGTTGCCAAGAAATGCGTTGTAATGAAAGAAACAAATTGCAGTAGTGAATTTAAAAGATTACAGATCGAAACTGTTGTTGGCGGTAAATATAGTAGTGTGAATTATGGAGTTATAAATGCAAACAAATAATATGGAACGATTAATTGGCATTATTGGGCCTACAGCCGTGGGGAAAACCAATCTTGGAATTGAGCTAGCCAAACGGCTCAATACAGAAATTATTTCTGGTGATTCGATGCTGGTTTACCATGGATTTGATATTGGTACGGCAAAGCCTACCTTAGAAGAGCAAGCAGGCATTGTTCATCATCTGATCAATATTTTAGAGCCTACCGAAGAATTTAATGTAACGAAATTTAAGCAATTGGCGAGTAACCATATTGAATTGATCAATCAAAAAGGCAAGATTCCAATTTTAGTGGGTGGCACTGGTTTATATATAAAATCTTTAGTTGAAGATTATCAATTTAATGAAACACCTGGTGATGAAGCGTATCGCATGGAATTGGAAGAGATTGCAAAAGTGAATGGTAAAGAATATGTCCATACAATGCTCCAAAAGGTAGATCCGAAATCAGCGGAAAGATTGCATGTCAATGATTTTCGTCGTGTGATTCGTGCCTTGGAAGTTTACCATATTGGCGGTGAAAATATTTCACAGGAAAAAAATATGGAGACACTTGTCTTTGATGCGAAGATTATCGGGTTGACGATGGAACGCAGCAAACTTTATGAACGTATTAATAAGCGGGTAGATTTGATGATAGAAGCTGGTTTGGTAAAAGAAATAGAAATGTTATTAAATCAAGGGGTAGACCCAGCGTGTCAGGCGATGAAGGGAATTGGGTATAAAGAAATCACTAGTTATTTACAGGGGGAAGTTACCTTGGATTTTGCCATTGATACGATTAAAAAATCGACCAGACATTTTGCGAAACGTCAATTAACTTGGTTTCGCAAGATGCCATATATCGATTGGTATGATGTGGATCAGATAGGCTTTGAAAACATAGTGGAAAATGTTTACAAACAAATTGCAGGAAAATATTCACTAAGGTAGAATAATATCAGGTGAAGTAGTTTGTTTAGAATCAAAATTGCAGGGGGTTTTACTTATGCCAACTAAAGTAATAAATTTGCAGGATAGTTTCTTAAATCAGGTACGCAAGGAGAATGTAGCCGTTATTATATATCTAGTCAATGGTTTTCAACTTCGTGGAGCTGTGAAAGGCTTTGATAATTTTACCGTGATTATTGAAAATGATAGTAAACAACAACTAGTATATAAACATGCGATTTCAACGATTACGCCATTCAAACCGCTTAGCACGAATTGTATTACAGAGAGAAGAGACGATGTAAAAGCTTAAAAATAAGTAAAATAAGAGTTGGGCACTATGATGCTCGACTCTTTTTCTATATAATAAAAGGATAAATGATAACGTAGGGAGAGATGAAATAGTGAGATTAAGAGGATTTGAAGTAGTTGCTGATTATCAAGAGCAAGAGATCAATTTACCGACCCGCAAAACGATTGCGAGTGCGGGCTATGATATAGAAGCAAGTGAAGATGTGGTTTTAGCGCCACATAAGGTAAGTATCATTCCAACAGGGATAAAAGCATATATGCAAACGGATGAATATTTAGGCATCCATATTCGCTCAGGTTTTTCGATCAAAAAATCATTATCACTGATTAATAGCCAAGGTGTTATTGATGCTGATTATTATAATAATGCGGATAATGAAGGGCATATCATGATTGCTGTTTTTAATCATGGTGATCAGAATGTCGATATAGAAAAAGGAATGCGCATTGCGCAGGGCATTTTTTATAAATATTTAACCGTCGATGATGACCTGGTCAGTGACAATGCAATTCGTCAAGGTGGAATCGGATCAACAGGAGAAAAATAAAATGGGTGATGATATGGATTTATTTTCTTATTCAACGGAAAAAAACAATAAAAGTAATAGCCCGTTAGCTGTTCGGATGAGGCCACGAAATTTTGATGAATTTATTGGGCACGAAGAAACGGTCGGCAAAACAAGATTTTTGCGTAAGATGATTGATAGCGATACGATTCCTTCTATGATCATATTTGGACCGCCGGGTACAGGGAAAACAACCCTCGCGCAAATGATTGCCACGACGACAAATAGTCATTTTGAAAAATTAAATGCGGTTTCGGCTGGGATTGCTGATATTCGAAAAATCGTGGAAGCAGCTAAAGAACGAGTGAAGTTTTACCAAAAACGCACGATTGTATTTATCGATGAAATACATCGTTTTAATAAGGGACAACAGGATGTACTGTTGCCGTATGTGGAAGATGGTCGTCTCATTCTCATCGGTGCTACAACAGAAAATCCTTACTTTGAAGTGAATTTACCACTGTTATCAAGGGTCCGTATCGTGCGGTTAACTTTGCTAACCAACGAAGAAATTGCTCTGATTTTAAAACAAGCATTAACAGATACAGAGAGAGGCCTCGGTTTGTTTCATCTTACGTGCAGTGAAGAAATGCTTTATACAATTGCCGCAGTTGGGGCTGGTGATGCACGTGTATCATTGAATATTTTGGAACAAGCCAGTGCTATGTTGCCATCTGGTGGACAAATCAATGAGGGGATTATTAAAGAAATCATTGGTGAAAAATTGCAAGCCTATGATAAGTCTGGTGATAATCATTACGATACAACCTCTGCCTTTATCAAAAGTATGCGTGGCAGTGATCCAGATGCAGCGCTTCATTACCTAGCTCGTATGCTCGTTGCTGGCGAAAATCTTAATTTTATTGCACGCCGCATCGCAATCTGTGCGGCAGAAGATGTCGGTAATGCCGATCCACAGGCACTTGTCATCGCGATGGCAGCCATGCAAGCTGTGCAATTTCTCGGTATGCCAGAAGCACGGATTCCACTTGCTCAAGCGGTTACCTATGTAGCGGCGGCACCGAAGAGCAATGCTGCTTATATGGCGATTGATGCGGCGATTCATGATGTGAAAAGTAAGAATTGTGGACAGGTTCCGCTTCATTTACGTGATGCGCATTATAAAGGGGCGGCTAAGCTCGGACATGGTACGGAATATCTATATCCACATAATTTTGAAAACAATTTTACGAAACAACAATATTTACCGAATGAATTAAAAAATAGTCGGTATTATATACCTACGGAAAATGGTAATGAAAAAACGATTAAGACTAGGTTGCAGCAGTGCTGGGGTGGAAAAGATTAAAATTTAGATATAAAAATTCTTAATGTTTAAATAGGGCTGCTTTATGAAAAAATTCGTGTATAGACTGTATTTATTTTCAACAAACTAAATGATAAAAAATATCTTTGACAATGTCTAAAATATTTGTTATATTAATACCAGACAAAACCGATTGTTTTAGTCGGGAATAAAAATAATACCGAATAATAGGAGAGGTTTTTGTGAAATTATCAACAAAGGGACGATATGGGGTTGCCGCAATGTATGAACTTGCATTGCATTACGGGGAAGGCCCGATATCGCTAAAAAGTATTGCCGCAAATCAAGGTATATCTGAGCATTACCTTGAGCAGCTGATTTGTACTTTACGAAATGCTGGTTATGTAACAAGTGTTCGTGGAGCGCAGGGTGGTTATGTATTATCAAAAGATCCTGCTGTTATTACGGTGGGAGATATCATCACAACGATGGAAGGCCCAATTGCTTTAGTAGATTGTTTGCTAACTGAAGCAGACAGAAATAGTTATTGTGAAAAAGCTGGTGCCTGTGTCACTAGAGGTGTTTGGGCGAAAGTTTGTGATAGTATTAATAGTGTATTAGATTCTATTTCATTGGCAGATTTATGCCGAGAGGAAAAAAATTAAGGAGATGACCTATTTATTATGAAACGTATTTATTTCGACCATGCAGCTACAACCCCAACAGATAAAACGATAGCGAATACAATGCTTGAATATATGACAACCAAATTTGGTAATCCATCGAGCGTGCATTCTTTTGGGCGTGAAGTCCGTAAAGAAGTAAGCGAAGCGAGAGAGAATATTGCTGCATTGATTAACGCTAACGCGAATGAAATTTTCTTTACAAGTGGTGGTAGTGAAAGTGATAACTTTGCTTTAAAGGGTATTGCCTTTGCGAATAAGAATAAAGGCAACCATATTATAACAACACAAATTGAACATCATGCTATTCTACATACTTGCCAATGGTTAGAAAAGCAAGGCTTTGAAGTAACCTATTTGCCAGTAGATGAAGATGGTATGATCAGTCTTGATGAATTGAAAGCAGCAATTACGGATAAAACAATTTTAATCAGCATTATGTTTGCCAATAATGAAGTCGGAACAATTGAGCCAATCAAAGAAATTGGTGCAATTGCCAAAGAACATGGTATCTATTTCCATACTGACGCTGTGCAAGCAGTTGCTAATGTTGAAATTGATGTACAAGATATGAATATTGATTTGTTATCTTTATCTGGTCATAAATTCTATGGACCAAAAGGGATTGGTGCAATTTACATTCGTCGTGGAGTAAAAATTCAAGCAGTTCAATTAGGTGGCGCACAGGAACGTAATATGCGCGCTGGTACAGAAAACGTACCGGCTATTGTTGGACTTGGAATGTCAGCAGTAATTGCTAAACGTGATTTTGTAGAAAAAAATGCTCACCTTGTTGCACTTCGTGATAAATTAATCAAAGGTATTCAGGAGCAAATTCCTGATATCAAATTAAATGGTCACCCAACAAAACGTTTACCAGGAAATGTGAATTTTAGTTTTAGATATATCGAAGGTGAATCATTATTATTGAGTTTAGATATGAAAGGAATCGCTGCTTCTAGTGGTTCTGCTTGTACTTCTGGATCGCTTGATCCTTCCCACGTATTACTTGCAATGGGTTTAATTCACGAGATTGCTCATGGATCTCTTCGTATCAGCTTAGGCCGTGATAATACAGAAGAAGATATCGCCTATACGTTAGAAGTTTTACCACAAATTATTGCGCGTCTACGTAGTATGTCGCCACTTTGTGCAGAGAACTCTCTGGGCGTTACAGCAAAAGAATGTAAGACTTGTTATAAAAAATAATTAAATTTAGAGGTGTAATAGATTATGTCTACAAATGAGTATACAGAAAAAGTTATGGACCATTTTTCCAATCCACGTAATGTTGGTGAAATTGCTGATGCAAATGGTGTCGGTGAAGTAGGTAATGCAAAATGTGGCGATATCATGAAAATCTATTTAAAAGTAGAAGATAACGTGATCAAAGATGTAAAGTTTAAAACATTTGGTTGCGGTGCAGCAATTGCGACTAGCAGTATGGTAACTGAATTGGTAATGGGAAAAAGCTTGGATGAAGCTTTAGAAATAACCAATCAAGCAGTTGCAGAAGCTCTAGGTGGACTACCTCCTGTAAAAATGCATTGCTCTAATTTAGCAGCGGATGCTATGCATGAAGCTATCAAAGACTATATGAGTAAACAAAACAAATAGAAGGATAGTGATTGTTGAATGTGTGCTAAACCCAAAGTGGTTGTAGCCATGAGCGGAGGGGTGGACAGTTCTTTAACTGCCGCCCTTCTTGTGCGTGAAGGCTATGATGTTATAGGTGTTACAATGAGACTTAGCGATGATAGTCGCGATTTTAATGTGGATGAAGATCGTGGATGTTGCTCGTTGGCAGATGTTGATGATGCAAGGCGTGTTGCTGATACGATTGGTATTCCGCACTATGTAATGAACTTTAGAGATATGTTTCAGAAGACGGTTATTAATTATTTTATCGACGAATATGCTAAAGGGAGGACCCCAAATCCTTGTATTGCTTGTAATCGCTATGTTAAATTTGAAGGTCTATTGCAACGGTCTTTAGAATTAGGGGCAGAATTTGTGGCAACGGGTCATTATGCGCGAATTGAATCTGACGAACATACGGGACGGTATTTGCTTCGCAAAGGAACCGATGCTACCAAGGATCAATCCTATGCCCTATATCATCTAAATCAAAAAACATTACACCATTTTATGATGCCTTTAGGAAATTATACAAAGGTTGAAACTCGTAAAATGGCAACGGATTTTAATCTATCGGTAGCCAATAAACCAGATAGTCAAGAAATCTGTTTTGTGCCAAATGATGATTATAAGGCGTATCTGGAAGATAAAGTACCGCAAGCGTTAAAAGCAGGGAATATTGTTGATTTAGCTGGTAATATACTCGGTAAGCATAAAGGGGTTCCGCTCTACACCATTGGACAGCGTAAGGGGCTCGGGATTGCGGCAAAAAATCCGTTGTATGTTGTTGGGCTTGATATGGGAAAAAATCAAGTGATCGTTGGTAGTAATGAAGAAGTGTTTGCCAAAGAGTTGATTGCAACCGATTTAAATTGGATTACGATTGATGCACTTAAAGAACCAATGAAGGTATCGGCAAAAATTCGTTATGGTGCAAGAGAGGGGGAAGCTTTGATTACCCCAATAGCAGAGGGAATGGTTAAAGTTACCTTTAATGAAGTGCAACGTGCCATTACACCAGGGCAATCGGTAGTATTTTATGATGGCGATACGGTGGTTGGTGGCGGTAGCATCGTTAGAGCAATTCATAAAAAATAGTATATTTCTTAAAAAAGTGCAATAAAAATTTTTTTATTGGCAATACTAATAGCAGATACGTTGAAGATTTATCATATACGATGGACTATTTCAAAAAAATTATCTTGCGTAATATCATTTGATTTATCAAGTTCTGTTCCAAAGTCAATGACAAACCTTCTTCATACTTGAATGTTTTATAGGTGAGGTGAAGGGTATGCTTGTTTGTCCTGTTTGTGGTGAACGCAGCATTGGCAAGGTTGGTATAGGACAATATTATTGTAAAGAGTGTTGCTTGGAATTTGTCTATAAAAAAGATAAACTCAATATCTATAATTTGCAGGATGACGGCACGTTAATCCAATATGTCGTTGGCGAAGATTTTGATCCAGCTATCCAAAAAACTAGTTGATGGGAGCGTTGTCTTTATGGATGGTAAATTTTTAAAAGGCGTCGTTGTTGGTAGTGTGATAGGAATGGCAATTATAAAACATTGGGATGAAATTAAACGCAGATGTCCAATGCTCAATGAGTTAAAAGGTAGTGCATTATTTGATGAAGATGGACAACCAATGCAAACAGAAAAAGTACATCGTTATAAACCCTATTCACGAAAAAGTTCACATGAGTATAACAAATTAAGAGACCTCTAAAGCCAGAGGCCTCTTTTTTGTAAAATATAAGAATTAATTATTTAAGTTTGATAAACTAAAATGTATGAAACTATGCTATGATATATAACGTGATGCAATTTCTTATGGCTATGTGTGTAAATAGCTCGATAATTGACTTTGTATGATAAATTTTGTATAATATTTTGAATAATTCCCTAAATGTAGTGGAGGTCGATTGTTTTGAAATTTTTAAGTGGAAACCAACTGCGTGAAACGTATTTGCAGTTTTTTGCGAGTAAGAGTCATTTGAGAATGCCAAGTGCTTCTCTAATTCCCGAAAATGACCCTACTTTATTAATGATTGGTGCAGGTATGGCACCTTTTAAGCCGTTTTTTACCGGCAAAATGAAACCACCTTGTGATAGAATTACAACAAGTCAAAAATGTGTGAGAACAGGCGATATCGAAAATGTGGGTAAAACGGCGCGTCACCAAACATTCTTTGAAATGTTGGGGAACTTTTCTTTTGGTGACTACTTTAAACATGAAGCAATTAATTGGGCATGGGAGTTTCTAACCGTAGAACTTGAAATGCCAAAAGATAAATTATGGATTACGATTTATCCAGATGATGATGAAGCGTTCAAAATTTGGACGGAAGAAGTCGGCGTAGATCCTACCCATGTAGTAAAATTAGAAGATAACTTTTGGGAAATAGGCCCAGGGCCATGTGGTCCATGTTCTGAAATCTATATTGATTTAGGTGAAGAACGTGGTTGTGGTAGCCCTGAGTGTGCAGTGGGTTGTGACTGTGATCGTTTTCTTGAAATTTGGAACTTAGTATTCACGCAATACGATAGAGACGAAGAAGGTAACTATACACCGCTTGCAAAGAAAAATATTGATACAGGTGCTGGTTTAGAGCGTCTTGCTTCTGTAGTGCAAAATAAACAGTCAAACTTTGAAACAGATTTATTATTCCCAATCATTGAGTATGCGAGCAAAGTCTCTGCCATTTCTTATGGAAACAATGAAAAAAATGACGTTTCTTTAAAAGTAATTGCTGACCATGCAAGAAGTATGACGATTATGATTTTAGATGGCATTTTACCTTCGAATGAAGGTCGTGGTTACGTACTTAGACGTATTATTCGTCGGGCGATTCGCCATGGTCGTTTACTTGGGATAGAAGCTAGCTTTTTAACAGGTGCTGTTGCTGCAGTTATTGAAATTTTTGGCAATGTGTTCCTGGAACTTGTAGAAAAACAAGAGTACATAAAAAAAGTGATTAGTTTAGAAGAAGACCGTTTTCATACAACGCTTGCACAAGGTATTGACTTATTGAATAAACAGGTTGCAGAAATTGAAGTGGCAGGTAAAAAAGTTTTAGATGGTGAATCAGCCTTTAAACTTTATGATACTTTTGGTTTCCCTTGGGAATTAACTGCTGAAATTTTAGAAGAACATAATATGAGTTTAGATAAAGAAGCTTTTGACGCTGCAATGAAAGAACAACGGGAACGTGCGCGTGCTGCTCGTCAAGAAAATCAACGGGTAGCGATACCTGATTTACGTGGCCTTGATGCAGAGAAGTTAACAAGAGATGAAAGTGCAACCAGTGCAAAAGTTGTTTGTATTTGGCAAGATGGTCAAATGGTAGATAGCGTTAACGATGGTGAAGAAGCAGGTATTATCTTGGATGTTACTCCTTTCTATGCAGAGGGTGGCGGTCAAGTTGGTGATTGCGGTCAGTTTGTAACAGAATTGGGTAAAGTATCAATTGTGAATGCAAAAAAATTACTGAATGGTACCATCTATCATATTGGTTATGTAGAAGAGGGAATGCTTAAAGTTGGCGATACGGTAGCGATTGAAATTGATCAACCGATCAAGATTGCAACGGCTCGTAATCATACAGCAACACATTTATTGCAAGCCGCATTGAAACAAGTGCTTGGCGGCCATGTAAACCAAGCTGGTTCAGCGGTGAGTGCTGAACGTTTACGCTTTGATTTCTCCCACTTTGAAGCTGTAACAGCAGAGCAAATCAAAGAAGTAGAAAAAATTGTTAGCAAAATTATTTTGACGGGTACAAAAGTTGATATTGTAGAAACAAGTCAAGATGAAGCAAAAGCAATGGGTGCAATGGCTTTATTTGGTGAAAAATATGGAGATCGTGTACGGGTAGTTTCAGTTGGCGACTATAGCAAAGAACTTTGTGGTGGTAGCCATGTAGGAAATGTTGCAACGATTGGTTTATTTAAAATTATCAGTGAATCCGGTGTTGCTTCTGGCGTTAGACGTATTGAAGCGGTTACTGGTGCTGTAGCGCTTAAATTTGTCAATGAACAATTAGAGAATTTACACGTTGTGTCTGACATGTTAAAGACTCGACCGGAAGAAGTTGTAACCCGCTTAGATAGTGTTTTAGCAAATGTAAAATCTTTAGAACAAAGTTTAAATGAAATGAACGTTATAAAAGCAAAAGCAGATGCGCAGAAATTACTGGGTGAGGCTGAAACAATTAATGGAGTTCCAGTTGTGATTGGTCAAATTCATGTAAGTGATATTGATGAAATTAGAAAAATTGCTGATATTGCTTGTGATAAATTAAATAATGGTGCTGTTGTCTTAGGTGCTATTATTGGTGATAAAGTAAATTTTGTAGCCAAGGTCAGCAAAGACGCTGTTGCAAAAGGTATTCATGCTGGTAATATCGTGAAAGCAGCAGCTAAAATTGCTGGCGGTGGCGGCGGCGGTCGTCCTGATATGGCACAAGCTGGTGGTAAATTAACTGATAAACTAGCAGAGGCATTAGAAGCTGCCAGTGCGACAGTGAGAGAGCAAGTTAAATAATCTGAAGTAATATAAATAGGGTGGATAATTTATCTATCCTATTTTATTTTAATTATGATTTTTTGAAGGAAATCATCTAACTAGGCAGAATATAATATGTAAGGTAGTAGATAATATACGAGAGGGGGATGCTCAAGATGGCAAATATGGAAGAAACTATGATGTTTAAAGTTGGTGCGGAGGAAACGAATGAGGCCGCATTGATTATCAAGGAAGTATGTAAATCCATGAGTGAAAAAGGCTATAATCCTATTAATCAACTAGTTGGTTATCTGCTTTCAGGAGATCCTACCTATGTAACTAGCTATAACAATGCTAGGGGTATGATACGTAAATTAGAGCGAGATGAGTTACTGGAAGAATTTATTCGAGCTTATATCAAAGAACAAAAATAAAATGACATAAGTTCGTATAGTTTGGAGGCAAAATGCGTATACTAGCACTTGATGTGGGTGATAAGACGATTGGAATTGCAGTAAGTGATGAATTGATGTTTACTGCCCAAGGTGTTGAAACCATCAGAAGAACATCGCTTGAAAAAGATTTAAATAGATTAAAAGAGCTTATGCAAGAGTACGACACAGATACTTTGCTTGTGGGTATGCCAAAAAATATGAATGGTACGATTGGTCCACGGGGAGAACTCGTAAAAGTTTTTAGTGAACAGGTAAAAGAAGTGATTCCTGAAACAAAAATTATTTTTTGGGATGAACGTTTATCAACAGTTGCAGCGACAAAATCATTGATTGCTGCGGATGTAAGTCGTGCGAAACGTAAAAAGGTAATAGATAAAATGGCGGCAGTATTTATCCTACAAGGATACTTAGATAGCAAAGCTTGACAGCTATGTTCTTCTAGTATAGTCTAATATTGAATCATGTTATGGTTTAAAATAAATGATGAGGTGAAGCGAATGGCAGATAAAGAAAATGATGTTATCGATGAAAATGAAGAGTTAGTGGTTGTAATGACCGATGAAGAAGGTAATGAATTTTACTACCGTGAAGAATTAATCATTCCTGTAGGTGATCAAAAATTTGCTCTTTTAGTTGGTATTTCTGACGAATGTAGCGAAGATCATTCTGATTGTGAGTGTGGCTGCGGTTGTGAGGATGAAGATGCATTCATCGCTAAAATCGTAACCAACGAAGCTGGCGAAGAAGAATATATAGAGCCAACTGATGAAGAGTATGAAGCTGTTCAAAAAGCATATGATGCTTTAATGGAAGCTGAAGACGCTGAATAGTTTTTATTGTTAACTTTAACTGTGAAGACTGCTAGACCTGATTTCAAGGACTAGCAGTCTTTTTTGTGTGCTCAGTATGACGCATTTTTACTACATCTATGATGAATTTAATTTGACACTTCATTTTTTTTGTCGTTTTGTGTATAATGTACTAATGGTGTTGTATAGACATTCTAGCGGATTAAAGGGGATGAGATTCATGCTTGAAGGAAAAGAAGACAAGCAATTATCAAAATGGTTGATCATTAGCTGTTTGCTAGCTTTTATATGCTTGGTTTTTGCCTATGGTATATTGCATATGCAAAAATCTACAACCGTTCATGTTAGCCCAAGTAAGACAACTGATGTTTATGTGAAAATAAAACCAGGTATGAATGCGGAAAAGATAGCGAATTTGCTTTATGAGAACGGTATTACAGATGGTACATTAGGTTTTAGAATTATGGCTAAAATTCATGGCTTAGATAGCAGCTTAAAAGCTGGTGATTATGCTTTTAATAAAAAAATGACATATTCTGAAATTATTGATGTATTGGTGCAGGGAAAAACGTCAGCTTTTAATATTACGATTCCAGAAGGTTATAATATTAATCAAATTGGTAAATTGTTAGAAGAAAAAGGCATCGCCAAAGCAAGTGAATTTGAAAATTTAGCAAAAAATTTTGCGCCGTATGATTATATGGTCATGAATGCTGATAGTAAATATCGTGCTGAAGGATTTTTATTTCCAGATACCTATCAAGTTGCGAATGGACAAACAGCAAAAGATATATTAACGATGATGTCAAAACAGTTTGATGGTCAATTCACCCCAGAAATGCGTGCGCGTGCAGAAAAATTAGGACTTAGTGTTCGGGAAACCGTCATTCTTGCTTCATTGGTAGAAAAGGAAGCACAAGTAGATACGGATCGTCCAATTATCGCGCAGGTATTTATGAATCGTTTACGTGCTTTTATGCCACTACAATCTTGTGCAACGATTCAGTATATTTTAGGATATGCTAAGCCAGAGCTTACGATTGAAGACACAAAAATTGAATCTCCATATAATTCCTATCAACATATGGGGTTACCGCCAGGCCCAATTGCAAATCCAGGTCTTGCATCGATTAAAGCGGTGTTATATTCAGAGCCAACGGAATATTTATATTTTGTTGCCGATAAGAATGGAAAGCACCATTTTAGTAAAACCTATGAGGAACATTTGAGAGAAATAGATAGGATACAATAAAATGGAACAACTGTTGAAAAAAATGGAGATTTATGCACAGGAGCGTCATGTGCCAATTATAAATGAGAACGGAAAAGCTGTATTAACAAAAATTATTGCGGATGAAAAACCACATAACGTCTTAGAAATCGGTACGGCAATCGGATATTCGGCGCTATTGATTGCGAAAAATAGTGCCGATGATGTTCATATTACAACGTTAGAGTTAAGTGAAGAGCGTGCAAATGTTGCCAGAACGTTTATTAATGAATCGGAATATGCCAAAAAGGTTAAGATTATGCTCGGCGATGCAGCAGAATTATTAGATCAACTGGATGATCGTTATGATTTAATTTTTATTGATGCGGCAAAAGGCCAGTATTTGAATTATTTCAATAAAGTTTTGCCAATGCTTGCTGATAAAGGTGTCATTATAGCAGATAATGTACTGTTTCGCGGATATGTGCAAAGCGAGGAAAAACCGCCACGACGTTATAAGACGATTGTGGCTAGACTGAGAGAATATATTGAAACAGTAACGCATCACGCCGAATTTGATACGACCATTTACGAAAACGGAGATGGTCTTGCTGTTTCTCATCATAGGGGGAAAAATATTGAAAAAACCTGAGCTGTTAGCTCCAGCTGGTAATATGGAAAAGTTAAAGATGTCATTGATTTACGGTGCGGATGCTGTATTTCTAGGTGGAAAAGCATTTGGTTTACGCGCGTTTGGTGGCAATTTTAGCAATGAAGAATTAAAAGAAGGGGTAGAATTTGCCCATAGTTTAAATAAGAAAGTTTATGTAACTGTAAATATATATCCTCATAACAGTGATTTAGAAAAATTGCCGGATTATTTACGCTATCTAGAAGCTATTCAGGTGGATGCTGTTTTAGTTGCTGATCTCGGTGTATTTACTATTGCTCAAGAGGTAGCGCCTAATTTACACGTTCATATTAGTACACAGGCAAACAATACGAATTGGGCATCTGTTAATGCATGGAAAAACATGGGGGCAACACGGGTTGTATTAGCGCGTGAATTATCACTAAATGAAATCAAGGAAATTCGTGAAAAATGTGATGTGGAATTAGAAATGTTTGTTCATGGTGCTATGTGTATTTCTTATTCTGGTCGCTGTTTGATGAGTAATTATTTTACGGGGCGTGATGCCAATCGTGGCAGCTGTGCGCAGTCTTGCCGCTGGAAATATAGCTTAGTGGAAGAAAAACGACCAGGTGAATACTTTCCAGTGGTTGAAGATGAACGAGGTACGTACATCTTTAATTCTAAAGACATGTGTTTATTACCACATATTGATAAAGTAATTGAGAGTGGCGTCGATAGTTTGAAAATTGAAGGACGTATGAAAAGCGTACATTATGCTTCTAGTGTTGTTAAAGCTTATCGTCAAGCAATCGATAGTTATTTTGAAAATCCAGAAAAATTTGCAATGAAAGAAGAATGGCTAGATGAATTGCAAAAAGTATCACATCGAGAATATACTACCGGTTTTTATTTTAATCGACCAACAGAAGAAGACCAAATTTATGGCTCATCTTCCTACATTCAAACAAGTGATTTCATCGGTTTGGTTCTTAGCTATGATGAAAAAACGAAATACGCTACGATTGAACAGCGGAATAATATGAAACACGGTCAAGAAATTGAAATTATTCAGCCGACTGGAAATACGTTTATTCAAAATATTGATGATATGTTGGATGAAGAAAATAATCCGATTGAAGTTGCACCGCATGCACAACAAATCATTAGAATTGCCATGTATGAGCCAGTAGAGCCATACTCTATGTTAAGGCGGAAGGAAAATTATGAAAGAGCTAGTGAAAATAAAGATCAATCCTAAAGATATCAATTTTTTCAACCGTATCATGGAAGGTTATGAATACGTAGGCATGGTAAGCACGCTCGATAAGCGAGAAGGAATTGTGATTGTTAGGACTACGCCAGATACTTACGATGAAGCTAGAGAGATCATTGATCATTTGCCATTGGAAGGTCTGGAATACATTGAAGAGTAATTAAAATTTTATTAAAATAAACTTTATCAAGCCATACTATTTACGGGAGGTGAATGGTATGGCTTTTTCTGTGAAACGAATTTATTATGTATTGCTGCTATTTTCTGTTTTTGGCATTGCTATTTTTATGCGATTATTATATTTACAAGGAATCAGAGGGAATGAGTTAGCGACTTTAGGATTGTTCAGTAGGGTGCAAGAAATCGAGCTAGAACATGATCGCGGTGAAATCTTTGATCGCAATTTAAAGCCGTTAACAAATCGAAATAAACAGTACAATGTTACAATATTTCCCAGTCAATTAAAAGATAAAGATGCATCGGTTCATGCGCTTGCACAGTATAGCCCTCGTTCTAATTTTCCTCTCAATGTAAGCTTGAATCAAATGGTTAAGCCGATAAAATTAATTGATAATATTCCCCCCAATATTGCGATAGAGATTAAAAATCAAAATCTTGATGGTGTGGTTGTGAATGAGGCTAAAAATCGTTATAGTGATATCGCAAGTCACCTCATTGGCTATTGTAATTTGACAGATAACCGTGGTATGAGCGGCTTAGAAGCAATGTATGATAAGGAGCTCAAGCTTGGTAATGAGCAATATTTAGCGGCTTTTCTTGATGCGCAAAGTAATTTGATTCCAGGTTTAAAATACAAGCAAATTAATTTATCGAAGCGAGGTGAAAAGCAAGATTTGATTTTAACGTTAGATGATTCTGTGCAAAAGCTGGTAGAGAAAGTTTTTGATCGGCATGCACAGAAAGGCGCAGTGGTTGTGATGGATCCTCATACAGGTGATATTCTTGCAATGGTATCTAGGCCAAATTTTAATGCTGAAAATTTAGAGCAGTATTTGAATGGGCTTAATGGAGCTTTAGTAAATAGGGCAATCACTGCGTATCAGCCAGGATCAGTATTTAAATTGGCAATTGCGATAGCCGCCTTAGAGAAAAAACTAGTTCGTATTGATGAAAAATTTATTGATAGAGGTTATATTGATGTAGACGGTACGGAATTTAGGCGATGGGATTATAAAACAGGGATGAGGACAATCACATTTCAAGATGCTATGGCATACTCCAGCAATCCTATATTTATCGAAGTTGGACTGAGAATTGGCATGGAAAGCTTAGTCGATTATGTAGAAAAACTTGGTTTTGGGAAAACGACAAGTTTACAATTTTATAATGAAATGTCGGGAAATCTACCAAGTAAAGATAACATTTATCGAGGAGAATTAGCGAATTTGTCCATTGGTCAGGGTGAATGTGAAGTAACACCAATGCAAATGGCAGCACTTGTCTCAACAATCGTAAATCATGGAATTCAAGTGAATCCTGTCTTAGTGGATTATAGCGTGAATGAAAATGGTGAAAAGACTAAAATTCGAAAACAAGTACAAGCAAAACGCATTTTTTCTTTGAATACAGCTGAGCAAATCAAAAAAATGATGATTGCAGTAAATCAATACGGTACAGGACAGGCAGCTTGGATAGAAAATGGTGGATCAGCAGGAAAAACTGGCTCTGCTGAAACTGGCAGAAAAAGTGCCGATGGTAAAGGGATTAGTCATGCTTGGTACGTCGGTTTTTCGCCGATAGAGGAACCTAAATATGTGGTCGTCGTTTTTGTGGAAGATGGCTTGTCTGGTGGTGATGTAGCTGCGCCAATTTTTAAAGAAATCGTTGAAAATATAAGATGAACTGCGTAATCTTTAAAATATATTCTAGGCATAAAGATGAAATTGTGGTAAAATATAAAAGCATATTTTGGTTTAAGGCTGTGATGGATTTGAATAAAATTTTAGTATTACACGGGCCTAATCTTAATTTATTAGGCAAACGTGAACCAGAAATTTATGGTTCGATGACAATTGATGACATAAATAGTATGTTGAAAGCAGAAGCAAGTAAAGCTGGTTTTACATTGGATGCTAGGCAAACAAATCATGAGGGCGTGCTCGTGGATGAAATTCAAGCTGCAAATGGTAAATATGATTTTATTATTTTAAATGCAGCTGCATTTACACACTATAGTATAGCGGTTCGTGATGCGATTGCTGCAATCGCTGTGCCTACGATTGAAGTGCATTTGTCTAATATTCACAAACGTGAAGAATTTAGACACAATTCGGTTATTGCGCCAGCTGTTGTTGGCCAAATATGTGGGTTTGGTGCAGATAGTTATTTTGCAGCATTACAAGTCGTTATTCGGCAATTGAATAGGGAGGCGGGCAAATGAAAGCTCGTTTAGCTAAATTAAGATGCTTTTTAGAGGATCAAGGTTTAGAAGCAGTTGTAATTAACAAATTAGAAAATGTTACTTACTTTAGTGGTTTTTCTGGTACTGATGGCATTTTGTTGATTACGAAATCAAGTGCTAAGTTAATTACAGATTTTCGATATATTGAACAAGCTACAAAGCAAACAAGTTTATTTGAAATTATCGAACATCACCAAAGTATTCTAAACAAAGTTTCAGAAGAAATTAAACTCGAATCAATAGCAAAAATTGGTTTTGAGGGAGATTCTTTTACCTATAATGAATTTTCGATCTTAGCACAACATTTAAGTACTTTTAAATTAAAAGCAGTTGGTTTAGACCAGCTCAGAGTTGTAAAAGATGATGTGGAAATAGAAGAAATTAAAAAGGCTGTCGCAATTAGTGATGCTGCTTTTGATTATATCTTGACCATCATTAAGCCTGGGATAAGTGAAGTAGTTGTGGCGACAGAGTTAGAAACGTGTATGCGTCGACTTGGTTCATCAAAACCTGCTTTTGATACAATTGTAGCTTCTGGTATCAGGGGAAGTTTACCTCATGGACTAGCAACAGATAAGATCATTGTCGAAGGTGAGTTTGTCACAATGGATTTTGGTGCCATTTATAACGGGTATCATTCGGATATTACGCGTACAATTTGTGTTGGTAAGGCAAACGATAAACAACGTGAAATTTACGACACGGTATTAGAGGCGCAGTTAACCGGTGTGCAAGCGGTGAAAGCTGGTAAATCAGGAAAAGAAATTGATGCTACTGCTAGACAAGTTATTATGGATGCTGGTTATGGTAATTTCTTTGGTCATGGCTTAGGTCATGGTGTAGGCTTAGCAATTCATGAACTTCCAAGGTTGTCACCATCAAGTACTTGTGATAAGCTAGAAGAAAATATGATTGTTACTGTTGAACCAGGCATATATTTACCTGATTTTGGTGGCGTAAGAATTGAGGATACTGTTGTGGTTACGAATACTGGTTGTAATGTATTGACTAGTAGTAGTAAACAGTTAATAGAAATTGGAGTTAACCCTTGAGATAAAAGGGTTATCAATGGAGGACGTAAATAATGATATCTAGTAGTGATTTTAGAACCGGTTTAACTCTTGAATTTGATAATGGTGTATGGCAAATCGTTGATTTCCAACATGTAAAACCTGGTAAAGGTGCTGCGTTCGTAAGAACAAAGATTAAAAATGTAAAAACTGGTGCAGTTGTTGAGCGTACATTTAACCCAAATGAAAAATTACCAAAAGCACATATTGAAAGCAATGCAATGCAATTTTTATATGAAAATGATGGCATGTATACTTTTATGGATAATGAAACATTTGAACAAAGTGAACTTACCAAAGAACAACTTGGTGATGCTTTAAAATTCTTGAAAGAAAATATGGATATTACGCTTAATACTTTTAAAGGTACAATTATCGGTGTTGATTTACCAAACTCTGTAGATTTAGAAGTAACAGATTGTGATCCAAGTGTGCGTGGAGATACTGCACAAGGTGCTACAAAGATGGCGCAACTTGAAACAGGTTATTCTGTGCGTGTACCATTATTTATCAACCAAGGCGATGTTTTACGCATTGATACTCGTACTGGTAACTACATCGAAAGAGCATAATGAAACTTCTGGAAATCCGATGATTTTTCATCGGATTTTTATTTTTTTGTTAGCATAAGAAACTTTATATTATGGACATAATAGCTATAGTTCCGCAAAGTGAAATGCAATGGAGGTAAATGCTATTATGACAAATGTAAAAGAAAGAGTTGCTTATTTACATGGACTAACGAAAGGTTTAAATGTAAATGAACAGACGCCAGAAGGCAAGGTTATTTTAAATATTATTGATGTACTAGAAGACATGGCAAGCGACGTACAAGATATTCATATGGTGCAACAAGATTTAGAAACTTATGTAGAAACGTTAGATGAAGATTTAAATGAGCTAGAAGAAGATTTTTATGATGAATGTGGAGATATTGCCGATGAATTTGTAGAAATGCAATGTCCAGTTTGTCATGAAGATGTTTCCTTTGAATCGGATATTTTAGATTCGAGAGAAGAAGTAGAAGTTACTTGTCCTCATTGTCGTAGTGTGGTATATGATAATATTGTAGATGGTGACTGTGTTTATGAGATCGATCGAGATGGGGAATATAGTTCCCATACTTATTCTGATCCAGGCTTGTAAGCAAAAATTTAGATAAAATAATCGTAAGGGTGCATTTGATAAAGTTAATTTATCGAATGCGCTCTTTTTTAGTGCACTAAAATCATTATTTTGATCAAAAAAATCTTTTTTAGTGTACTAAAATCGTTATGTTTACCATATCTATGTAAAGAAAGGTGGAAATGTCATGATAAATATTCCTGAGAAAATAGAGCGTGATATTTATCCGTATTTGCCGCTTACGATGACTCATTTATTACAGCAAGTAGATGGAGCTGTTATGAGAAATATCATTGAGATAAGACTGCGTGCCAATCGCCCCTTACAGCTTGTTATGCCAGACTGTAAGTTTGCTGTTCAAGAACATGGAAAATTGAGTAGCGATTTTCAAAAAGGTTACATTTGTAGTGAAGCCGATGTTACGCATACCATACAAGCGATGAGCAAGAATTCTTTTTATGCTTTGGAGCAAGAATTAAGAATGGGCTATATTACGTTAGACGGTGGTCATAGAGTTGGAATTGCAGGACAAGCAATTTTGAATGACGGTAAATTAAAAGCAATCAAAAATATAAGTTCGATGAATATACGCATTTCTCGAGAAGTAAAAAATTGTGCAGAGCCGATACTTCCGTATTTAATTGATCAAAATGATCGTGTTTTTAGTACACTGATCGTTGCACCACCACGTTGTGGAAAAACAACGTTATTACGTGATATCGTAAGAAGTTTAGGAAATGGAAAAATGAATTTTAGTGGTGTACAAGTTGGTGTCGTTGATGAACGCTCGGAGATTACTGCTTGTAAAAATGGCATTCCTACACTTGATATAGGCGATTGTGTTGATGTATTAGATGGCTGCCCAAAGTCAACGGGAATTCTTATGCTAATTCGATCCATGGCCCCTGATGTGATTGTTACGGATGAATTGGGAAGAAAGGAAGATGTTATTGCGCTTAGTGAGGCTTTACACGCTGGTGTGAGCGTAATTACCAGTGTGCATGGTAATTGTATTGAGGATGTTAGAAATCGTCCTTATGTCAAGCAATTAATCGAAGAAAAATACTTTGATCGATACTTAGTATTAACAGATCAACCTCAAATAGGAACGGTGAGAGAAATTATTTCGGTTAAAGATGAAACTGTTTTATTTTCAAGAAAAAATGATAAAGGAGCATCTTTATGCTATTGAAATTTGTGGGGAGTATCTTTGTTATTTTTGCCGGAAGTTATCTAGGGTTTTCAATAGCAAAACGATATATCAAGCGTCCCAATAATTTACGTCAAGTACTCAGCTGCATTGTCTCACTAAAGTCATATATGAATTATACAGTGATGCCGTTGAGTGATAGTTTAATGAACTGTGCCATGGGCGCAAATCAAGAGGTAACCAATTTTTTTATTACGACAGCAGATCTTTTGAAAAATAATTATTTATTGATGCCCCAGGAAGCGATTCAAAAAAGTTTGATTCTACATAAAAATAAGTTGTCTCTAACGAAGGAAGACTGTGAAGTATTACTCCTTTTTGGCTGTCACCTTGGTGAAATGGATCGAGAGGAGCAACAAAAGTATTTAACAATGATTCAAAAACGGCTAGAAATACTGGAAGGTGAAGCAACTGCACTTCGAGATAAAAATAGTAAAATGTATCGGTATCTTGGTGTGTGTGGCAGTTTAATGGTAGTTCTTCTATTATTTTAGTGAGTTTGTATTTTAGGAGGTGTGTTTATGGGGTTAGATTTATTATTTAAAATTGCAGGTGTTGGCATTTTAATCTCAGTTTTTCACACTGCATTAAAACAAGCCGGCAAAGAAGATATGGCCCATTTATGTACATTGGCAGGATTTACGCTGGTTTTATTATGGGTGGTGCAACTGCTTGGAAAATTGTTTTATACGGTGCAAGAGGTATTCAAACTGTCATAAGAGGTGGCCTATGGAAATCATTAAAATTGTTGGCATCGGATTTATTGTGACTATGTTAGTTCTTATGATGAAAAAAGATCGCCCGGAATTTGCCATCCAATTGAGCTTAACATTAACCATTATTATATTTTTAATCATATTAAATAAGGTTCAGGTGGTACTACAATTGTTTTATGATTTAGCAGAAAAGGCAAATATCAGTATGATGTATCTCAATACATTATTAAAAATCATTGGCATTGCTTATATTACGGAGTTCGGAGCACAGGTATGTAAAGATGCAGGTGAGGGAGCAATCGCCGGTAAAATTGAATTCGCTGGTAAAGTGATGGTAATGGTGATGGCAATACCAATTATTGCATTGGTCATAGATACGATTGTGAAATTACTGCCATAAGGTGATAAAATGAAAATATTTTTTATGGTGCTATTTTTAAGCTTCATTTGCATTTTTCAAGTAAATGCAAATGAAGCAGAACGAAATGATACAACCTTTATCGTTGGACAGGTTTTTCAAGATTTATCGGTAGATCATATTAATCAATTTATTGTTTCTATGAATAAAGAATTGGCGGAAGATATCCCACTGCTGAATCTTGCAACCGTAAAAGAGTTAATCAGTAAAGGGCTTAGTTTTGATTTTCAAGCAGTGGTTCAATTGGTAGCAAAGAGAATATTTGCAGAGATGCTTACCAATATGCATTTGATCGGGAAATTATTGTTTTTAGCAGTATTAAGTGCCATGCTGCAAAATTTACAAAACGCATTTGAGAAGTCTAGCATTGCAATTTTAACCTACAGTGTATGCTTTGCTTTCTTATCAGTCATTGCTTTAACTGCTTTCTATAACATATTAAAAATTGCTTCAACGGCGATTGACCATATGGTTTCTTTTATGGAAGCCTTGCTGCCACTACTTATCACATTACTCGCTGGCATGGGCTCAGTTACGACTGCAGCGTTATTTACGCCACTGATGCTACTTCTAATTAGTGTTGTTAGTATCATCGTAAAAAACATCGTGCTACCGTTTTTGCTCATTAGTGCGGCATTGACTTGTGTAAATTATTTAACAGAAAAATATCAACTGCAACATCTAACAAGCATTTTTAAACAATCAAGTATGATCATATTAGGGTTTACCATGATGATATTTATTGGTGTTATCACAATACAAGGTGTTGCAGGTAGTATTGCAGATGGTATTACGCTTCGTACAGCAAAGTTTGCAACGGCTACGTTTGTTCCCGTTGTAGGAAAAGTTTTTGCCGATACGGTGGAACTCGTAATGGGTGCTTCGTTATTGCTCAAAAATTCAATTGGAATCTTCGGTGTGATCGCGATTGGAACCATTTGTTTACTACCAATGATAAAAATATCTTCTTTAGCGTTTATTATGAAATTTGCAGGGGCATTAATAGAACCAATGGGTGATTATAAGCTAGCCAAATGCTTAACTTCTATGGGCGATCATTTGCTTTTGGTAGCGGGAGCTTTGCTAACGGTTATATTAATGTTTTTTTTAGCCATAACGATGATTATTGGCGCTAGTAGCATGTCCTTGATGCTACGTTAATAAAAATGGTGGTGTTTCGATGATAGAGACGTTAACAAACTGGGTAAAGGGTTTGATGATGCTCGTGTTATTTGCCGCATTTTTAGAGCTCATTTTACCGAGCAGCAATATGCAAAAATTTGTCCGTTTAATCATTGGTTTGCTTATTATGTTGGCCATTTTAAACCCAATGATAGATTTTTTAACAAAAGATTTTAACTGGAAAGCAATTCCTAGCTTTAAGGCACAAGCTTCAAACGAAATGAACTTGAATTTAGATGGTAGCAAAGAAAAAAAAGAGCAATTGATTTATACTATGTATAAAAAAGAATTAGAAAATCAAATGAAACTAACAGTTGAATCCTTGCATGGTGTTGCCAGTGCAAAAGTAGTATTAAATATTAAAAATAAGCGGGATCAAGATAAAAA
>JARBTT010000163.1 GCA_029240055.1 Anaerosinus sp. | reverse complement strand
TTTTTATGTTTGACAAAATGCAGTAATTAAATTATAGTTAGTTGCATGAAACTAACTAATAAAGAGGAATGCCATAATGTCAACTGAAGATGTAATCGTCAAGGCGATTAATATTTTATCGGAATCAATGCGTGAATGTATGCGAAAGCATAAAGAAAAAACACCTGATAGCAGGGACCTGTTTAATTTATCGATCACGCAATTGCATTATCTCCATGCAATAAGAGAAAAGGCTAATCCAACAATCACTGAGCTTGCAGAAATATTCGGTGTGCAGAAATCTACAGTAACCGTTGCAATTAATAAGCTTTTAGAACGTCAGTTCATTGAAAAGACCGCGTCAAAAACTGATTTGCGTGTGGTGCATATCACCTTATCAGAAAAAGGAAAACGATTAATTGAAATTGAAGATATGGGCTATTATCAGTTTGCCAGTCAAGTTATGGAGGCCTTAGATGAAACAGAAATAGAAAGCTTTGCGTTTCTATTAACAAAAGTGACCAACAATACTACCCGCAATTAAGCGGGTTTTAAATAGACGGATAGTTAGTTTGATAAAACTAACTTAAATAAAGGATATAGCATAGGAGGTTTACGATGAAAAAAATACAATGGAATTTTAGTGTAATCGTAGCAATTTTGCTTTGCTTTGAGGCAACAGTACTCTGCTTCGCCAACGAGAATAAAGGGGTCGCTGATCAAGAAATTCTTTTGGTTATTGTTGATCAATCAAAAGAAACATATGGCACTGAAATGAAAAATCAAGTTTATAACCAATTAAAAAGTCAGGTAAAAGGTTTTATTAATGAAGGAAATGCTCTCAATGATAGTAGCAGCGACAACGATGCAATAGCAAAAGCCGAGCGGCCTGAGTTATTGCAATTGGCAAAAGACAAGGGTGCTAAGCAAGTATTACTTGTAGAGATATTGCCAACGAAATCTGATTTTAGTGATATTATCTTCTATAAGGCAATTAAGTCGGAGGCTACGCTAAGGGTTCGTTTATATGATGCTACAACGAAACAATATAGGTTGAATGAAACGGTGTCAGGGATAGATACAAATAAAACCTACATTCCCTATACCGGTGTAGGAAAAAAAGTCACTGTATTAGAGGCGGTACATAAAGCGACTGATATCGTAGCTCAAAAAGTCTGCTTAGTGGGGTAAGTGCAATAAACTAAGTTTTGCTATGGAGGCTAACTATGAATAGACGGCAATTCATTCAGTGCGGTATAGTCACAATTGTCGCAACAGGAGGATTCCCTATGTTTAGTTCCTTATCACAGTTGGAGACAGTAGCTAGAGAGAATTTGCATGATAATGTGGCAGGATTAGAAGCAGATTACATTGATATTTTATATTTAGCATCATTGGCACCTAGCGGGCATAATGCACAACCGTGGACGGTAAAGCTTATGAATGACCATCATTGGATGATCGGTACAGATTCTAATCGGTGGTTACCTGTTATTGATCCAGAAAATAGGGAAGCGCTTATTTCAATTGGTGCCTTTTTGGAAAATTTGGTGGTTGCGGCGAATTCAAAAGGCTATCATGTAGAATATCAGATCATAGCTAAAAATTCCAAGGACAAAGACATAGTAGAAATAAATTTATATAAAGTAGGTTTGCCGGACACTTCTGACGTTAAAAATATTGAATTGCGTAGAACCTTGAGAAATAACTTACTTACAGATGATTTATCTAGAGAAGATATTGCGTTTATGATAGGAAAAAATAAAGATGACTTTCATTATTTTCCACGTAATACAAAAGAAGAGCAGTATTTAAGTGAAGGGACTATTTTAGCTAATAAATTACAGACCTACCAGGATTCAGCGCAAGAAGAACTGGCTAAATGGGTTCGTTGGTCAAACAAGGATATTAGACAATTTGGCAATGGATTAACAACTGAAACGATGGAAATAGAAGGCGTTGCCAGATGGTATGTTAAAAATTTTTATTCCAAGCAATCTGTGTTAGAGCAGAGTTTTCGCGAAGCGACAATCAAGAAAATAACGGAGCAAGTGACAAATGGCAGTGGTTGGTTACTTCTTACGAGTATGGATTCTTCGGTGCTTGAGCTTATCGATATAGGACGAAAACTTCAGCGAATGTGGCTTGGTATAAGAGAGAGACAAATCGCAATTCATCCGATGAATCAACTGATTGAAGATGTAGCAATGCGTGGTAAGCTTTCTTCAGCCTTGGGGATTGCAGGCGATAGCCAGCTTCTTCTAAGAGTTGGCTATATCAAGAACTATCCTAATCCAGTAAGCCCAAGAATGTCTTTGCAAACTATCATCGTATAAAAATTTGCTTATCACTTAGGATTTGATGTGGATATTTTTTGTTATACGTATTCAGCAATAGCATTGGGACTCTGCCAATAACAATAAATTGCCGTTACACTTGATGTTAACAAGTTGTAACGGCAATTATATTTGTGATTAAATAGAATACAAATGGATTATTAAATTACTTGTTTGTTCACGTGGCAGTAGCAATTAGCCGATGTGATGGATATCTATCACATCGGCTAATGTTTTGCAGGATGTTGTTAGCAATGTTTGGATTTGCATTGCTGAATTTAGGAAAGGCTAAGCTGGAAAGTACTAATATCTCAGTGGTGGTAGTGGCAAAAATATCTTCCGTATGCTTAGGATGATTGACCAAACCATTCACACCGATCGCATGGGCTGGGGTAATATGAGTGGTGACTGAGTTTGATATGTTTGCCGATCTTAGTTGCCCAGAGATTAATATGTTTAGCGCATAGTTTGTATCGCCCTGGCAGGTAATTTGATCGCCTGCATCACAATGGACAACAACACCGCAGGAATGTAGAAACTTTATCGCTTCGATATCCGATAAGTCTTGTAATATCGGCAGAGCTTGATTTGGATAAGTACCAAACCGAGTATATAAAAACTCCCATAGTTCCTCTTGGCTAACTAGCTGGCTGTTTAGTATTTTTGAGTTCTCTTCAAACTCTTTATAAAACCATGGAATTGCTTGGCTGTCTAACGATACTCTTTTTCGCGCCGCACGATAGAAGGGAGAGCGTACAGCTCGTAAATGGGCAATGTCATCTACCAATAAAACATAGGGAGCTAGTAACCCGTAACCATCATCAATAAAGTTTCGCCCAAAACGGCGGAACCCAAATTGTTCATAGAGTCGTAATAAATGAAAATTACATACACCAAAACTAAATTGTATTTGGTGCTGGCAATAAAGTTGATAGCTCTCAATTGCAAGCAAATAGGATACAGTGGAATTTCGATAAGCTGCTGCTACCATAAATTTTGAGGTATAGGCGAATTGTTGATTGTTTTTCGTAAATTCTGAAAATTTATTTAGAGAAAGTACTTGTATCCAAAACGAAGGGAAATCGTTGATTTGCCCAATATTTACTCTTAGGGTGCCAATGATTTCTGAGCCAGCTTTAGCGTACACAATCAAGGCCCAGTCATCAAGATCATCATATAATAGTTTATTCTTGTGATCCATATTAGGAAAACGTTTAGCCATTTCCTCAGCATAGATACGATAACGAAAACCGTAAATTTCGATTTTTTCCTCAGCGGTTGTGGCAAGCCCGATTGTTACTGCTTTTTCTTCTTCATTTAGGCAAGGAATTGTGTTCAGGTCATTCGGTTTCATCATTTCATTTCTCCTTTAATAATTCGTTATCTTTGCGTAAGGTTTTTTATAAAAATCACATTACGTTTTCATAACGATCACCTCCTTGGCTAAGGGATACGGAGAAATATGAAGTTTTCCTTGCTAAATGTAGAAAATTTGAATGAATTCTACAATTAAATAAGAGAAGCTCTTTTCAAAAGTAATTTACAATTGAAAAGAGCTTCTCTTATTCTACCGTATTAGGTAAATTGAAATAAACAGCAATCATAGTGCCTTGAGGGCTACTTTTAATATCAATAAAAGCATTGTGTCTATGGGCAATTTGATAACAGATCGGCAGGCCTAAACCCGTGCCAGTATTTTTCGTGGTGATAAATGGTGTGCCTAGTTTATCCAGTACATGTGCTGGTATTCCAGAACCCTGATCACTGATAGATAGAGTAACAATATTGTTATCTAGGGAAGTTTTTATAGCCAGATTGCCACCGTTTGGCATTGCCTCAATACTGTTACGTACTAAGTTAAGTAGCAGTTGACGAATTTCATTCTCATCTAATAGTAGCTCAGGTATTTTACTAAGCTCAAGTGTGACAGCGATTTTTGAAGCAGTTGCATCCGCCTCAATTAAAGGAAATAATAATTCAATAAACTGGTTTAAAGAACTTTTTTTTAGATCAGTTAGCTTCTCTCGTGATAAAGCAAGGTATTCGCGGATAATATCATTGGCCCTATCGATTTCTTCGATCATTAAGTTAAAGGTTTCTTTATCAGCCTGATACGCCTCTTTCTTCCCGATAAATTGCAGATAGCCACGAATCGTCGTCATTGGATTTCTAATTTCATGAGCGACTGTAACAGCCATACTTCCCACCATATTCATTCGATCAGCACATGCGGCGACTTTTTCTAATGCCTTGCGGGCGGTGATATCGCGAATAATACCTTCTAGTGCGATGAGGTTCCCTACTTTATCATAAATAGGGACACATTTTTGTTCAATCCATAAAATCGTTTTATCTTTTCGGACTAAACGTAAAATTAGTGGTAAGTCGTTAATTTGACAGTTGTTATGAATAAAATGATTGAATAAATGGTGATCATCGGGATGGATCAATTTTAACACCAATTTTTCGTTCGTGTAATATTCCTCTGATGTATAACCAGTAATGGAAAGCACTGAAGGACTGATGTATTCAATTTTAGCTTTCGGTAGTAGACTATAATAAAAAATGATGTCAATTGCGTTTTCTAAAAGTAATCGATAATGTGTTTCTTTATATATCAGATTTGCTCTGCTTCTTTCCAAGAAAACCATTACCGTACTAATGGTAATAATTAATCTTAGCATACTGCCAGTGATTGAGATCAATAAGGGAAACGTTGCAATGAAAAATGGTAGTATCATTGTAAGAATACTCCAGAGGAGAAAGGCAATTCCAGTAATGATTCTACCCATTCCCGCTGCATCTGTATACTGGAAGAAAACCTTAGCGATCCAAGCTAACACGATAGAACTAAACCAAGCAGGCGGTATTATTTTATAAGAAAAAGGCATCGGAACCGGAACCCAAAAAGATATGATACTTAAAAGAGAAGCACCAACAGCGCCGTATAACCACCACTTATTAAACTTTTTATCAATAAAAATATAGGTACCCCAGACAAAGGTTAAACTGCAAGCAATAAAAAATAATTGATAGAAGGTAAAGGGCAGTAGCGATTCCTTCCATTGGAAGAAGTTATTGAATATGCCTGAGTCAAAGAATATATTTCTAAGAAATAGGATGCTCCAAGCGATTGCCCAAATGCCAATATAGCGTTCATGATACAAAGAATACAAATAAATATAAACAAGTATCATCGAAATTGTGCCAGTTATTGTGCCAATGATTGATAAGTAAACATAATCCATAATTACTCCTAATAAGACAATTATTAACATGTAGATTATACCATACAATTTTGGAATACTTCTATTTTAAGATAATTTTGAAAATAAAAATTTATAGTTATTTTAAAAAGAAAGTAATTTCAGCCAAATGAACGGCATAAGAGTTGTCTTACGAAGAGTGGATTATAAGAGAAAGATAGAAGAGCTGGTATAGTAAATTTGGTAATCTTGATAGGCAATAGTAGCTACTTTTCAATGATTAAATTTTGCCTAGTATATTATTTATTTTCTATAAATAAAAAGTCTTTGCTTTTTTCTTATTTATATAGTACAATAGGATAACTAGAGATAAGGTCCAACGAAAAATTCCTTTGTCCT
>JARBTT010000162.1 GCA_029240055.1 Anaerosinus sp. | reverse complement strand
ACTATACTATCAGCATCCAAACCAGTCAGTGCATCCATCGCACTATGCTATTCGAATCAACTTATTACATTTTTTCTGGTGCACTTACTCCTAAAATAGTCAGTGCATGATGAATGGTGTTTTTTACTGCACCAACCAACACGAGTCTCGCCTCCGCAATCTCTGGTTCTACCCCCATAATCCGACATTGATTATAAAAACTATGGAATGCACCAGCAAGCTCATGTACATAACGAGCAATCCGATGTGGTGCGCGTTCCTTCGCTGCATAAGCGATTTCATCTTCATAATCAGCCATTTTCTTAATCAAATCAATTTCAGCCGGCATGGTTAAGCGTGTAAGGTCCGGTTTCGCCGCTATGTTCAAACCAGCTTCTTCTGCCTGTCTAAAAATACTGCAAATCCGTGCATGGGCGTATTGAATATAATACACTGGATTTTCATTCGATTTTGATTTGGCTAAATCTAGATCGAAATCAAGTTGGCTATCAATAGAGCGCATGATAAAGAAGAATCTTGCTGCATCTGTGCCAACCTCTTCAATTAATTCTGATAACGTAACACTTTGCCCCGTACGTTTTGACATTTTAACCAGCTCGCCATTTTGATACAAACTGACCATTTGCAAAATGAGTACCTCTAATGCCTTTCCTTCATATCCCATAGCTTCAATCGCTGCTTTTACGCGGCAAATATAGCCATGGTGATCAGCACCCCAAATATTAATGAGCGTGCTAAAGCCACGTTCTAATTTATTGCGGTGATAGGCGATATCAGCGGCAAGATACGTAGGCACGCCATTATCACGAATAACAACACGATCTTTGTCATCACCATACGCAGTAGATTTTAACCATAAAGCGCCATCTTTTTTGTAGATATTACCATTCCCAAGTAAAAAATCACACGTCTCTTGGATTGCATTTGCTTGGTGTAAGGTACGTTCGCTAAACCACACATCGAATTGGACATTAAATGCCGCTAAATCTTCTTTTAAGGCTGCTAATTTTTCTTGCAGGGCCAATTCCTTAAATACGTTTAAACGTTCGCTAGCATCCATCTTCAAGTACTTATCGCCATACCCATCAACGATTCTTTGGGCAGTCGCAACAATATCTTGACCATGATAGCCATTCTCAGGAAATTCTACAGTTTGACCAAGCAATTCTAAATAACGGACATTCACCGAAGCTGCTAGATTGTCTATTTGATTTCCAGCATCATTGATGTAATATTCACTTTGTACATCATAACCTGCCGCACGCATTAAATTAACCAAAGCGCTACCAACAGCCGCCCCCCTACCATGCCCTACATGAAGAGGCCCCGTTGGATTCGCACTTACATACTCAAGTTGGATTCTCTCACCTTGTTTTTTATCTAATGTGCCATAATTTTCACCGACCGCAATGATTGCCGCCAATTTATCATAGATGACATCCGCTTTTAAATAAAAATTAATAAATCCAGGTCCTGCAATTTCAGCTTTTTCTAACCAATCTTCTTTTAACCGTTTCACAATCGCTTCTGCAATCGTTCTTGGTTTCGTCCTCGCTGCCTTTGCTGCTTGAAGTGCAAAGTTTGTCGCATAATCACCAAACTCTTTTTGTGGTGGCACTTCTAAAATAATTTGTGGTAACGTTTCAGCATTAAATGCCCCATCAGCAATTGCCTGCTGTGCGGCATCATAAATTGCATGATTCAATAAATCTTTAATATCCAAAACCCGATCCTCCTGATTAAAAATGCTTATCTAATTAATATTACTACAAGTTACCCCATCAGCACAAACTTTTATACGTAACTGATTGTCACTTTGCCACTTACCATCGACTGATAATTCATATTCGATATCAAGATTACCAAAAACTTCTCCATATGCAATTTCTAACTTTTTCGTTAAAATAGATAAAGTTAAATTACCATAAGGAGTAGTATATACACTTGAGCTTCTTTTTAATAATTCAAAATGTTGCTCTTGCATCACTTGCCCTTTGCGGATTAAAGTAACTTGATCCGTAGCAATTTTCAGCAATGTTGTCGTGCCATCCATCCCACTGATTTCGCTATCTTCATATAAAATATAATGAATGCCATGCTTATAATAATGCTTACCAACAGAGATCAATTCAATGCAATTTTCTTCACCAAATCCATCCTTTTGTAAGCCAACAACTGTAACTAATACTTTATTCATCAAAAAACTCCTCTATAACATATAGATATTATAGCGTAATGACTCGGTATTGCCAATAATATAAAATATTTAATTTTTATATTCTACAGATTTTTCTACAATATGTCATTATTATTGCCATTTTAAGACAAGATAATCATTTCTGTCCAATAAAAAAAGAACCACCGTTTTTAGGCAGTCCTTATAAATCCGTAGCGCCGCGATTTATCTACTTAAGATAAATCTACGGCGCCTTGTTCTGGAAAGCTCCGCTCGCTTTCCACTCGTAGTATATGCAGCAATTTTAATAAAAATGCAAAAATTTAAAGATATATTTTTAAAGTAAAAGTAAACTTGTAACAGTCTCTTGAATTTTATGGTTGTGTGTTTTTTGAAACACACTCTTTTACATTAAATTTTTCAATCATTTTTACTGGTTTATAACTTATTTTTGCTTTTCTAAGTCCTTCTAAGCCCATATCCTCTTCTCGATTGATATAAGTTAAATGAGGCCAAGCAGCTTCAACAAAGCCTTGGTTAATCGCAGAATAGGCCCCTCTAATATCGGGGTCTGCTTTTTCTACGTGAATAACTGCAGTATCGGTATTTAGCTCTTCACCAAAGGTAAAAGCAACGACGCGATGATCAAGGATCAGTGCCCCACCTTGCAAATTGAGATATTCAAAATTATTTAGCACTTCGATGATTGCATTGCGTTCTGTCGTCAAGATTGGATCATCAAACGTACCATGTTTTTTATACCAGCCATTAATATTGAGTTTACATTGTGTAATCAACTCTTCCGTAATTGGTTTGTATTCAGCTTCTGGATAACTTTTCTTAAAGCTATTTAAATGATTTTTCTTCGAGTGATATTTACGTCCCGCTAACTGGATTAAATCTTCACTATGATAAACATAATCAAAATTATCGCGGTCTTCTTCAATCTCAAATCCCACATCATGATATTGTTCCAATTGTAGTACCATTGATTTTTCTATACCATACATGAAAAAAGGTTTCTTTTGCTCTTTAAAATAGGCTAACCAAGTTGCAATCGCTTGTTGCATTTTTTCTTCTGGGCCAAACGGTTGCAAAGCAAATTCTTCATCTTCCCAAGTGGCCTTTAAATAAAGTACCTCATCCTCAATCGTCCACATAATTTGGTAAGCATTACGCCACATAAATAAATTTGTAAAATTAGAATGCGAATTTTCATAATATCTATTTTTAAAAAATTTATCAAAAATAACTTTATCTTTTTTTTCTAATAATTGAAAATTAATATAAATCACTCCCCTGAGTCAATATTATAACAATAAAATTTAGTGAATACAATCAATTCCGATAAATTTTATCGGATTAGTCGGGAATATTTAAAAATAAAATGAAACCACTCACTATAGTATAAGCGATAGCAAGTGGTTTCATTTATTTTTTTATTTATAGTATCGAATACCAGCAGCAAAGATTTGTTGGTCTTTGTTACCAGGAACATTACTCCCTACCGATGTTCCCATACGTTCTGAGTGACCCATTTTACCTAATACGCGACCATCAGGACTGGTGATACCCTCAATCGCTTCTACCGAGCCATTTGGATTGAATGGAATATTTAGCGATGGATTACCAGCGAAGTCAACATATTGCGTAGCAATTTGTCCTTTTGACCGTAATTTAGCAACCACCTCACTGCCAGCGACAAAACGACCTTCCCCATGAGACATTGCAATACTATGCACATCGCCAACTTTTACATTGTTAAACCAAGGGGAAAGATTCGAGACGACTTTCGTTTCCACCATACAAGATATATGGCGACCGATATGATTATGCGTTAAGGTTGGACTATCAATCGTTAAATCTGTAATTTCACCATATGGAACCAAGCCCAATTTAATTAATGCTTGGAACCCATTACATACCCCAAGAATTAAGCCATCACGTTGTTTTAGTAATTTAGTTACAGCTTCTTTGATCCGTGGATTTCTAAACATTGCTGCAATAAATTTACCAGAACCATCTGGTTCATCCCCTGCACTAAATCCACCAGGTAACATCATAATTTGTGCTTGGTTTATCCCTTTCACAATGGACTCTACAGATTCCTCTACCGCCTGCGGGGTTAAATTTCTAATAACCAATGTTTGAGGAGCTCCACCAACGCGTTCAAATGCTTTGGCAGAATCATATTCGCAGTTCGTCCCTGGGAATACCGGGATGAAAATTCTTGGTTTTGCGTAACTTGAAGTAGCAATAATTTTATTATTTGCTGTATAAGGAACTAGTCCAATTTTTTTGCTAACTTCTTTGGTTTGGGTAGCAAAAATCTTTTCTAATGTTCCATCAAATGCTTTTTCTGCTTTTGCAATGCTAACAATGGCATCACCAAAGATAATATTTGGTTTTTCTGTCGTTACACCTAATTCATAGTAATTGGTAGCTTCTAAATACCCATCTAAGTTTGTCCCTGGTGCAACTTCTAAGATGATGGTACCATAATCGCTCATAAATAATTCTTTGGCAGTGATTTTCTCGGAAAACTTAAAACCAATTTCATTACCAAATGTCATTTTACTAACTGCTGCTGCTATACCGCCAACGCGCACACTATGCGCAGCAAATATTTTACCGTCTTGCATCATATTGTTGATTTTGCTAAAGTTTCGTCTAAGTGCTGTAAAATCAGGTAAATCATATTGATCACGCACAGCTGGAACAACGACAACTTTACTCTTGCTCCGTTTAAATTCTGGGGAAACGGCTTTATCTGCTTTAATCACATCAACAGCAAATGCTACTAACGATGGTGGTACATTAATATCTTTGAACGTACCCGACATACTGTCTTTGCCACCAATCGCCGGAATATCAAAACCATGTTGCGCATGTAATGCACCGAGCAATGCACTGAATGGTTTACCCCATTTGATGCTGTCTGTGCCTAATTTTTCAAAGTACTCTTGCAAAGTAAGACGAATGCTAGCATAGTTACCGCCTAGGGCAACAATCTTTGCTACGGATTCAACAATGGCATAGACTGCACCATGGAACGGACTCCATTCCATTAAGTGTGGGTTAAAACCAAAGGTCATTGCAGTTGCGGTGTTCGTATCACCACTGAGTACTGGTAATTTTGCAACCATACCTTCGGCTGGAGTTTTTTGATATTTACCGCCGAATGGCATTAATACCGTACCAGCACCAATCGTCGAATCAAAGCGTTCTACCAAACCTTTTTGACTGCATACATTTAACTGCGCAAGGTTGGCAAGCCAAGCTTGTTCTAAATCAGTTAAATTATCTTCAATCACCCCTGGCATCCGCTGTAAATAGTTCATGTCAGTGCTTGGCACTTCTACTTTTACGGAAATAATTTGTTTAACACCATTGGTATTTAAAAATTCACGACTAAGATTTACAATATCACTGCCGCGCCAGAACATTTTCAGTCTTTCATCACCAGTCACAGTTGCTACTTCAGTTGCTTCCAAATTTTCATCATCAGCATATTTAATAAAATCTGCAACATCTTGTTTTCTTATCACAACTGCCATACGTTCTTGTGATTCGGAAATCGCCAGTTCTGTACCGTCTAGCCCCTCATATTTTTTTGGAACTGCATCAAGGTTGATTTCAAGTCCATCTGTTAATTCGCCAATGGCTACAGAAACACCACCAGCACCAAAGTCGTTACAACGTTTGATCATTCTACTAACCGCTGGATTTCTAAATAGCCGTTGAATTTTTCGTTCGGTT
>JARBTT010000161.1 GCA_029240055.1 Anaerosinus sp. | reverse complement strand
TAAGTAATCGGGCTCGAACCGACGACCCCTAGAACCACAATCTAGTGCTCTAACCAACTGAGCTATACCTACCGTGATTTTGATGTCACAAAAGTAGTACTATAGGCCATATCTTCCAAATGTTTTTTAAACTTTTTGATTAACCAATTGTCTATCAAATGGTATATTTTTGCCGAGCGATATTATATGTAGCATAAGACAGTGTTCGTACAACATTTTCTGTCCAAATATCTATAATTGCAGCTTGGTCTATTATTTGTATTATAATATTTATGGGAAAATTTTTGAAATTTTTATTGATCGTGGCCATTTTGGCAGTAGGAGCTTGGTTTGTCTATCAAAAATACAACAACGGGCCTAAAGTAGAGAGCAAGCACCAGCTGCTGGTCGATCGCATTGAGGCGATGGGTAAATTGGAGCTTGTTAAATATCGTTACAGTGATGTTGTTGAACACAAAAACATTAATACTTTTTTGCCTACAGCAAGCGTATTACTCATTGTCAAGGCAGATGCTGTAGGTTGTGTGAACTTAACTAAACTGACGCCTGAGGATATTAAGGTGATAGGAGATTCTGTTTCCATCAAATTGCCGGCGCCAGAAATATGTTATATTAAGATCGACCATGAGGCGTCAAAGGTTTATGATACCAAAATGGCATTTCTTAGAGAGGCCGAATTGGTAGATGAAGCGTATAAAACCGCTGAAAAAGCTGTGGCAGATGATGTCAAAAAATCAGATATTCTGCAACAGACAAAATCGAATGCGATAATCGTTTTCAAACCTTTATTACAAGGCTTAGGTTTTTCGAAGATCAATTTATCCTTCGACTAATAATCATAATAATGAAAAGCTAGACACTTTCGTGTCTAGCTTCCTACAATAAATCAATCTCCGACCGTCTCCCGACGGAAGAGTACAAATAATTATGCTATTATCGGAGATTGAACAATAACTAAATCAAATTGGTTTTATTTTTTTGAAGAAGTATCAGGCTGTGGCGTTGGTGGGATTTCTCCGTGGGACTCACTTGAAGTTGTATCTCGATATTGAATCGTTGTTGTATCATTTGGTACAGAATCCCGCATTAATTCGCTTGATTTCTGATCATTGGATTGTGTACCATTACATCCAAAAACAGTTAGTACCACAACACTACTGATCATTGCTTTAATTACTTTACTCATGCTTTTATAATATTAGTTCAAAATTGCTTTAAAGTCTATTGCTTTTGTAAAGAACACTATGCAACAAAAAAAGGTTGGAGTTTTTTTATTTAGATTAACCATCCCGCTGCAACAGGATTCAATGTCATGAATGGTATGAATTTTAGAAAAAACGTTTTACACTTGAACGCTGTTCCTAATGCATAGTAATATAATTCACGCTATTTAAAAGTCTGTTTGAGTTCTATCAGAGACTTTTCAGTAGATAAACAAAATTGAAAAAATATGGCAACGAAAAATGAAAACCGACTAGTTGGAAGGGAAATGGAGAAAAAAAAGAAAGTTAAACTTGGCGCTGAGGGAGAGATCTTGAAAGATGTAGATCATAAGGATCGCGGAGATGCTGAGGCGGGTGTAGATCCCCAGGTGGACCAACTGAATCAAATGCCTAACGATCCCACAGACAGGCCAAAAGAAAAAAAACAATAAAAAAGTGACCCAATTAATGGGTCACTTTTATAATCCTGAAATTCCTTCGAACTTATTCAAAAGCGGGTTATTTTTTCCCGTGCTTGTCGATCGCTTTGATCAATTCATCTTTCGTCATGTCATGACGCCCGGTAATTTCTAATTTTTTGGCCATTTGCAAGAGCTCATCCTTTGTTTTATCAGAAGTACCATTCTGCTCATTTTTTGAGGCTGACGTATTTTTTCCATTGCTCTTGTTCATACTTTTTTCACTGTCCGTGCTTTTCCCACGGGACTGCCCTTTAGCAGTTGCGTGGTTTGTAGTTTTTGTTGTGTTCATAATACCTTGATTTATATCCTATTTATTGATTGAACATATCTATAACAATAATAGTTGACGGTTTTAGTACCTGAATATTTCGTAATTATACGTTTTCTATGCTTTTAAAACATGTAAACCTAACATCATTGAGTTTTTGACTCTATTTCGAAAACGCCCTGACAATTGCTTTGTTAAAAGAAGGTAGATCTTCTGGGGTCCGGCTAGTAATTAAACCATCGTCAATGACGACTTCCGCATCTTCCCATTTAGCACCAGCATTGATCAAATCTATCTTTATCGCTTCTACGGAAGTCATTTTTTTATCCCGAACCAGATCAGCATTAATTAACAGTTGCGGGCCGTGACAAATGGCTGCTATCGGTTTACCACGCTCCCAGAATGCGTTGATCAAAGCTGTAGCGGTCTTATTAGTACGTAATTTATCGGGATTAATAACGCCGCCCGGCAGTAAAAGCGCATCATACTTATTTTCTTCCGCATTTTGCAGATCGATATCAACAGGATAATCTTTTGACCACTCGTCACCATTTTTGGATCTCACTTTAGTTTTTGAGGGCGATATAATATCAGTCTTCGCTCCAGCAAGTTCTAAAGCCTCTTTTGGACTGCTTAATTCAATCTCCTCAAATCCGTCAGCCACCAGGATTGCAATCCTTTTGTTTTTTAATTTTTCCATATACTTGAAATATTAGTGTTGGTTTACCAATTGAACGGATGAACCTGCCTCAAAGTTTGTATTAATATTAAAATCAAGGGTCTACTTTTTGCAGCAGGTAGTATAGGAGTGGTAGGTGTGGTTGGGAAAGGTACTGTTACCACCTTACATACCCAACTGGAACAAATCCTAAAACGTAAAACGGTGGACGATGAACCGATCAAATAATAAGAAATGCCTATATCAGATGTCGATAAGGGCATAACTGGTTTCATTTCCATGTTGTGCTTTGAGCACCGGGACTGCTACATTGTAGATGGGAATACCTGCAGGCGATAGTGCCTTAAATTTTCCAGCATGAGCGTGACCATGAAAGGCAGCAGTAACTTTCCGCCGTTGCAACGGCTCAACAAGATGCGTAGAGCCAAGAAATGGATAAATTTCTTTTGGTTCTCCTGTAACGGTCTCCGCTATGGGCGCGTAATGTAGTAGGGCAACTTTTTTTATATCGGAATATTCTTGTTCAAGCCTCGCAAGTGCACGATCGAGTAGCAGTGATTCGTTGACAGCCTCCTGTACGAAACTCTTCATAGCATCTTCACCAAACATAGAAAGCATATAGCGATCAAATCCCCCTCCAAAACCCTTTACACCTGCAAAGCCGATATTCTCGATTACAATAGCCTCGCCATCCAATACTGTGACCTTATTGTCTGTCAAAATCTGACGGATTTGCTTTTGGCGCCCTTTTTCGTAATCGTGATTTCCCAAGACAGCAAGTACAGGAATCTTAACGGTCTGCAATTCTGCTACAAGTAATTCGGCTTCCTCTTCGTCGCCAGTATCAGTTAGGTCGCCGCATAGCAAAAGAACCTTTGCTTTTTGTGAAATCTCTTCAAATATACTTTTCCATTTGCCGTGTTGGCTGGCATTCATATGGATATCACCTATTGCCGCTATAGTCGTTTTTTTATTCATCTTAAACAGTTTTTATCGTATATGATTTATAACCCCAGTCTTTAATATCGATCTGATATTGTGTTTGGTCGATTAAAGGGCCTAAGCAAACCTTTTCCAGGCAGGGGGGAAGCTCGTATTGCTCCCGTGCACGATTGATCAGTTCATCAAAGAGATCTTTTGGTATAATTTCTCTATAGTCATGAGGATAGGTAAATTGAAAAATAATTATCTGAGCAAGCAACAGATGCCAATGCTGGTCCATACGCAAAAGCAATTTCTCCCAATCGAATTTTTTTCCATACTTGAGCCAAATATGGTTAATATCTGCACTGTCATGCCTTTCCCTATTTTGAACATATAATTTACACCATACAAGTTCCTCGGCTGGTATATAACGCACTTTGGTATCAAAAAGAACACTTTCAGCCCCACAGTCAAACCAATCCTGATCGACTGTGCAATTATGGTTAACACTGTCGAAAATAATATCGATAAAGTATGGATCTTTATAGATCTTTGCCAACCACCTCACATCCGTTAATTCGGTCTGATACCCGTTAGCAGAGAAGTATTTAAGAATTTTAGGATACTCACTGCTCTTGCAAAAGATATCCATATCCTTTGTAGGCCGTGTAATTCCCGTATAATGGAACATCGCTAATGCGCCTCCCACCATAAACTGGCTTTCGCTCTCATGGAGCAGTCGAAGTGTGTCCCGAAAGAAGGTAATACATTCTTCGGGTGGATTATCAAGATGGATCATGTTTCATGTTTAGTCTGAAAACAGTTAAATAATCGCAGAAGTTTGTAGGCTTTAAGGATTGCGTATTTTGGCACGGCCCATAAGTATAAATACTCGATTTAAAAATCCCAGCAACTTGTTTGTGCATTCCTACTGTTCTGTAAGCAAAAGAATATATCGTGCCAATAGGATGGCTCAGTTAAAAAAGAACTTAGCTTAAGGAGAAGGAATATAATGGAAAGCTTATTGGGTATAGGTGAAAACCTGTCGATGATACAAATGGGAATCAGAGCATTAATTATGTTCTTTATAGCGCTATTTTTGGTCCGTTTTGGGGGAATGCGGATTCTAGGGCGAAAATCGGGTGTGGATTTTGTCATTATTATTATGCTTGGCGCCGTCTTAGCAAGAGGAATTGTTGGTGCTTCGCCTTTTATATCGACAGTATTCGCTGGCTTTGCCATGATTGTAATCAATAAAATCTTAGCCCATATATCAACACGAGTACCTTATCTTGGTAATCTGATGAAAGGCAGACCAGTGGTACTGTACAAAAACGGACAGATACAATGGCATCACATGGATCGTTTAGGTGTAAGTAGAACTGACTTATTAACCAGCTTACGTTTGGAGACTCATAGCAAGCATCTTGATGAAGTAGACATCGCAATGATGGAACCCAATGGCCGTAGTAGTTTTACCTTTAAAACAAAAGCATAGTCTATATTTAAATCATATATTATGAAGAATAAAACATCATATTCGTTCTTTTACCGTAATGGTCTGAGTTTGGTATTCCTGGGACTTTTTATAGGGACTCTTTGTCTGCAGTTACTGACGGGATGGAAAGTCTATAATGAGGAATTACAGGAAGCGCACCAGCCAGCCATTGAACTCTTGGCTTACCTAGGGACCGGACACTGTATTTCGGCTACATTCGAAAATTTTGAAAGTGAGTTTTTGCAGATGGCGATGTACGTTATGTTAACTGTCAGCTTACGCCAATTGGGTTCTTCAGAATCCAAGAAACTGGATGAACCAGAAGAAGTCGATCGCGAACCTCAGCCGCATCCCAATGCACCCTATCCTGTGCGAAAGGGCGGATGGATATTGAAACTTTATAGTTCTTCTTTGTTTATTTGCTTTGCTTTGCTATTCTTTTTAAGTTGGGTAACACATTTCTATGGGAGCTGGCATCACCACAATACGGAACAGCAACTAAAGGGCTTACCGACAGATAAAGCAACTACATATTTTGTAATGCCTGAATTCTGGTTCGAAACATTTCAAAACTGGCAAAGTGAATTCTTATCCGTATTGTCAATAGTTTTTTTTACAATATTCCTCAGGCAGAAAGGGTCACCTGAATCCAAACCTGTTGATGCTCCGAACGATGAGACAGGTAAAGGTTAAATACCCGGAGGGCTCCAGTTTATATACGTAATTTAAATAACATGATCAAAAAAACATATTTAACTGTCAAGCTTAATTTAATTTTCAGTATCACTTTGGCCGGTATTATTTTTTTCGCCTGTGGAGACGGTAAGAAAAGGGTCGAGGCCGATGTGAATAACAGAACAGACAGCGTTGGTAGAAATAATCGCGGCGTACCGCTAGATAATATTCATCGCAGCCGACC
>JARBTT010000160.1 GCA_029240055.1 Anaerosinus sp. | reverse complement strand
CTAAAAGAAAAAAAAGGAAATCAAAATGCAATCGTATTCGCTCGTTCTGCTACAGTGGGTGGTCAAACTTTTCCTGTACATTGGGGCGGTGATTGTTCTGCAACTTACGAATCTATGGCAGAAAGTTTGCGTGGAGGACTTTCTCTTGGATTATCAGGATTTGGTTTTTGGAGTCATGATATTGGCGGTTTTGAAAATACAGCCCCTGCCCATATTTATAAACGTTGGTGCGCATTTGGTCTATTATCTAGTCACAGTCGATTGCATGGCAGTAAATCTTATCGCGTTCCTTGGCTATATGATGAGGAAGCTGTTAATGTTTTACGATTTTTTACAAACTGGAAATGCCGTTTAATGCCTTATCTTTATCATATGGCTACGTTATCTGCCGAACAAGGACTCCCTATGATGAGAGCAATGCTGATTGAATTTCCTGATGACCTTGGTAGTGAATGTTTAGACAGGCAATATATGTTAGGTGATTCGATTTTAGTCGCTCCTGTATTCAGTGAAGATGGAACGGTTTCTGTTTATTTACCACGCGGACAGTGGACACATTTATTTACCAATACAGAAGTCTGTGGTGAAGGCTGGCGTAAAGAGCATCACAACTTTATGAGTCTACCAATTTACGTTCGCCAAAATGCACTGTTGGCGATTGGAAGCAATGAGCAGCGTCCAGACTATAATTATATCGATGGACTTGAATTCCATTTATTTGCCTTGCAGGATGGCCATAGTGCTTCGACAATGATTCGCGACTTGCAGGGTAAGATTGTTCTGACTGCTCGTATTACTAGACAGGGCAATCAGCTACATATACTTCTATCCAAACTAACAAAACCATGTTCATTAGTGTTACGTGGCAACAAAAGGTCAATCATCACTTCCACTGATGAAATGATTGGCGTTCAGGAAACTTTGGGAACACGAATTACCATTCAACCTGGTTCGGAACAAATATCGTTTCGATTTAAATAAATGATATTTATAATGACTACTAGCAGAAAATTAAATTGATTTAGTTTTTATCTAAAATGCTAGAAATACTATTTTTTTAAAATGCCTGATTTATAAGGGAGGATATAAAATGAGTGTACTATCGAGAACTGAAGGAATAACTTGTAGATTGAATAATACGGGCAATCTATTATCACGAACCGAAAAAATCGGCTATGGCTTGGGAGATGCAGCCAGTCATATTGTGTTTGATAATGTAATGCTATATATGATGTTTTTTTACACCGATATTTTTGGTATTTCTGCAGGCTTTGTTGGAACGATGTTTCTATTAACACGTACTTTGGACGCTGTTGTAGATCCCATCATGGGGCATATTGCAGACCGAACTCGCACTCGTTGGGGACAATTTAGACCTTATTTATTATTCGGTGCGGTTCCCTTTGCTTTATCTTGCATCTTGGTTTATAGCACACCAAACTTTGACACAGAAGGTAAGATGATTTTTGCTACGATTACCTATGTATTACTTATGCTACTGTATACGATAGTGAATATACCTTATTGCGCTTTAGGTGGTGTAATCACTGCAGATCCAAAACAACGTATGTCTCTGCAATCTTATCGTTTTGTATTAGCAACAGCCGGTGGAATGCTCAGTACCGTTTTAATGACCCCACTGGCAGAATTTATTGGTGGAAGTAACCGTGCTTTAGGTTATCAAGGCGGTATCACTATCTTAGCCATTCTTGCTTGCGTCATGCTTATTGCTTGCTTTGCTTTCACAAGAGAACGATTGACCGTACCTACAAGTTACCAATCCAATATGTGGGATGACTTCAAGGACCTTCTTCATAATGACCAATGGCGGCTTGTTGCTGGATTTACCATTCTAAATATTTTAGCTGTATCCGTTCGGGGTGGTGCTATGATGTATTATGTTACTTATATTTTAGGTAATTTCGGATACTTTGCCATCTTCTTAGGTACTTATTCAGTAGGGAATCTTTTAGGCAGTGCATTGGCTAAGCCAGTTACCGACCATATTTGCAAAGTTGCTGTATTTTATTGGACAAATTTAATTCTTGCCGCCATTAGTTTAGGAATGTTCTGGGTTCCTCTGAATTCCATAGTTACAATGTTTCTTTTTGTTTTTATCATTGGGATACTTCATCAAATGATTACACCAATTCAATGGGTTATGATGTCTGATACTGTTGAATATGGTGAATGGAAATATAACAAACGTTTAACAGGTATTAGCTTTGCAGGTATGCTATTTGTGCTTAAACTTGGTTTAGCATTTGGCGGAGCTTTAATTGGCTGGGTATTGGCCAGCGTCAACTATCAGGCAGGAGCTACGACACAAGATGCGACAGCATTGCAAGGAATTGTTATGCTGTTCACCATCGTCCCGGCTATTGCTTATCTTCTAAGTGCACTTGTTAGCCGTCATTACATATTACGGATAGATCTTTTAGATAAGATCTTATCCGATCTTAAGCTAGGAGCAACTAAGATAAGATAAGAATTTTGACTCTTTTAAGATAAGCAGAAATAAATAGAGCATGTAAAATTCAAGTTATTCTTGAATTTTCTACATGCTCTATTTGTTTAATACCAATTTAATCATTAATATTAATAAAAGAACCGCCTACTCTTTCTAATCCATAATTCGCTTTTCTCCGGAAATAGCCTGGATAGGCTTAATATCCTGAGTAACTTCCAATACCCCAGCGAAATTTCCCACTTTGTCCCTTACCGCATGATAACGAATATACACATATTTTTCCCCCATTTTAATCCAGAAGTCTTCATGATCCTTCTTCCCACTTTTAAAATCTTCCACTATTTTTTCTACCACGTGGGCACTAGCTGGCGGATGACAGTTCTCAACTTTACGACCTATAACAGTCCTGGTGCGTGGAAAAATTCGATCCTTAGCAGCAGAAAAGAACTTGACGATGCCATTTCTATCGACAAAAGTTATATCAACAGGTAAATGTCTAAAAATCAAATCTATTTCCTCAGATGATAGAACCCCAGTATCAAATTTAACATTTCCTACCGAATGCCCATTGGCACCGTTTATGACATCTTTGTTTATATCTTCTCGATATGGTTTCCAACTTTGTTTTGGTTCAATCAAGCAATAACCGATTTCATCACTATCCATTAAAGCTTGATACCATTCGTCTTCCGAAAGTGTTTCCATTGCCATCGGTAGAAATATTTTTTCTTCTTTAAAAATCATTTCTTCGATTTGCGCCAATGTTTCTTCCATCTTGCTAATTAATTGCTGCTTTTGCAATGGCTGATAATTAGCAGACAGTCCTTTTGCCTCTTTCAGCAAATTCCTAATTTTATCATCAACGCCCCACATCACTTTGGGCGGACCGGTAATCTCATATTTTTCCAAAAACGGAAATATCAAATCTTCTTTTCGCCGATAATGTTTGTCAACGTCCCATAGCAAATTCAATTTTTCAGTCAACTGTAATGCAACTGATTGTTCGACCGTCTCCGTTGCCTGTTGCAATTTGTCCAATATCGGCTTGATTTCTTTATCCATTAGTGTCATTAACGCCTGATTCTCCGACATGAAAATTTCTACTGGATGTCCGGGATCTGCAGATAGTTCGGGATTTTTTTCTAATGCATCTCGGAATACTTCAGCATGAACATCGCATAATCGCTGAACTTCTTCCACCGGCAGCCCCTCATCCATTAACCCCTGTTCAACTAGTGAAAGTTCAGCTGGATCCATGCCTTTAGCAATCTCATTAAATTTTCTCTTAACTTCCTGTACTGACTTTCCCTGATGAAGTTCCAAAATAATTTCTTTCAAAACTTTGTGTCTATGTTCTCGATTATTAATTAGCTCGCTCATGCGTACCTCCTCGACAAATGCTATAAATTTTTCATATATATCACAAAATCACTTTGCGTTTATCTAAATATTTCATCTGAAAATTTTACTAATAAAATTTTTAAATCCATACACCTTTTTAATTGAAAAAATCAAATCTATAGGGAAAAGTGGTTATTTATTCACGCGTCTTCTTACTTGTCGTCATCATCCATATAGTATTGAAGAATTTAGTAAATGCGTATTCATTTTAATAATATGCCTGCTACAAACTCTAAGTTCGATAGTATTGTGGTACACGACAGCCTTTTACTTTACCTTTGTGTTCCTCGTATCTTTTTTTACCTTCATCAAAATGGATTTTTTCTTCTTCTGTGATCAATTCTAAAGAAGGCACTTTCATTGAGTGTCCACCTGCATTCAACGCAACCATCGTAAAGTATGCCGACAGGGCACATTTGCGTGAAGAATCTTTATACAAATCTTCAACCTCAACTACGACAGACACTTCCATAGAAGATGTTCCAGCAAAGGTGAGGTTGGCATGGCAAATCACTAAATTTCCCACAAGTATAGGATGGTGGAAGGTTAATTCGTCGACCCTTGCTGTTACAACGTTAGCACGAGCATGTCTATGAGCGACCACATAAGCTGCATTATCCATAAGCTTCATAATTTCACCGCCATGGACATTACCCGCCACATTTGCTTGATGAGGAAGCATAACAATCGACATAATCACCGCGGAATCTTGAATTTTTTTACAATCCACTTTATCATTCCCCCTGCATCACGTATACTGTTCCTTCATTATTTTGAAGGCTTCTGCATCGATTTCACCGCTTCGAAAAATTCTTGCTCGCTATCTTTTATCACCAATTCATCATTTATATAGCCAAAACTTTTACCTTCATGCTGGCCGCACTCACCAATACATTCCACCTCTACATTATCTGGCAACAGTTCCTCTAATTTATCAACATCCACATTTGAACAAGTTGGGCAAACTCTTATCATACGATCTCCTCCATTTTTTTGTTTATTTAAAAATGATAACTTTGAAATTCAACTAAACTTAATCAGATTTACTTATTTATATCTTTTTTTATTTTTTCAAATAATTCATCAGCTGTATCAGCCTGTACCAATTCATCATTTACTAAAGCATATGGGCCAACTGCACAATCTCCACAATAGCCTAAACACGATTCAACTGATATAGAGGTATCACTAAACTCTTCCTTTAGTTTTTTCATTGTTTCTTCTGTTCCAAAGGTAAAGTTATTCTCGCAAAATTTTATTTCTGTCATTACTTTTCCTCCATTATTTATAACTCTTTTTTAACTGCTCTAACAATTCATCAGCAGATCGTTCTGCTAGTTCCGCGTCAGAAAATGTTACCTCTTGTTCTATGGCTGATTTGAGTAATGGTGATTTTTTTGTATCACCTATTACGATTGCCCCTACTATTTTATTATCGCTTACAAATATTTTCTTATAATCATCGGCACCAGAGCCTTGGTTAATTAGCATTTTTGTAAACTGCGTTTGCTCTATGCGTCCCATCGAAAATAAAGAAATTCCAAAGGCATTTAATGTAGTCACTGGAGTAATATTTTCATATAGTGTTTCTTTACCACAAATATTGTATCCAGCAGCTTTCCCTTGTGCTATTGCAATATTCCATAGCCCCGGGACTCTATGATTAAATTCGGCAATATCACCTGCTGCATAAATGTTTTTTATATTGGTTTCCATCTTATTATTTACTAAAATACCTTTTGCTGTTTCTATTCTAGTATTTGCAACTAAATCTATATTAGGCTTAATTCCCGTTGAATAAATTGCGATATCACAGTTTAATTCTGTATTTTCATCAATAACAATTTTTTCAATGCTTTCGCCACCTACGATTTTTTTTACCGCTTTATCAGTAAGTACTTTGATTCCGTAACTTTCTATTGTATTTCTTAATATTTTTGATGCTTCATCATCTATTTGGTTGTACATAACTCTGGATAGTAATTCAACGATGGTAACTTTTTTACCATGCTGATGTAATATCCAGGCTATTTCTAATCCCTGTATACCACCACCAATAATCACTACCTTTTCACTTTTCTCAAGTCTTTCTTTTATATTTAAAGCATCATTAAGCCCTCTTAAAGTGTAAACACCATCCTTACCTATACCATCAATTGGCGGTATAGTATTCGCAGACCCATTTGCCAAAAGCAATTTATCGTACGAAACCTTACTGCCATTA
>JARBTT010000015.1 GCA_029240055.1 Anaerosinus sp. | reverse complement strand
AGCTCGGCAATGATAAAGGACATTCTATCATTGTGGTCCGAAGGGATAATATGTTTTTTCAACCAATCCTTCCGGCCTTCATTGCTTTGTGCGTCTTTAAACGCCTCATAGCGATTCTCGTCATAAATTTTTAGCATATATCCGACACCAGTTTCTGCCTGAAGCTCTGCTCCATGTTTCTGAAGCAAGGCATTACATTCTTTGATGTCATTACGAATCGTTCTGGAACTTACCCCAATTAAAGCAGCCATACTAGCACTATCCAGTACTTTTTTTTCACTATCAAACAGTTCCAGTATTTTTAAAATTCTTTTGTTCTGAATCTCCAATACCTTACACCTCGCTTGCTACAATTTCATTATAACCGCCTCTTACGGCTTCACCTAGACATTTAACTTCCACAGCTTGTGGAAGTTTTCCCTAAACCCTTTATCTTTCCTCAGTCAAAGACACTTTAGGTATTGCGAAATGAGATGCAACAGATAAAAATATACAACCATAGAGAGAACTGTGTATGATTCAAAAAAACGCTCACACAGAGGTTTCAATTTATGGCTGTATTACCAAGGATATCATATATGTGAGAAAATTCAAACATTTATTAACATAACAAAACCTCCTATTATAATTATCCTACGTACATCAACGTACCCTCACTCACAAATTCCCCATACAAAAAGGCACAACTGGCAGGTATTAGCTGCTAGTTGTGCCTTTTTCCGCGAAATACTTCCAATCGAATATGGGATAATCCCTCTTCTTTGCTTTTAATTTCTCCTCTAATGATTCCTTTTTTAATTTCTCATAGTTAATGTTTCTAAATTCTTCAAATGGAATTTCGTCAGCTATTTCAATGACTTGACCAACTAGAGAAAAATTATATATATTAACTGCATCTTTCCACTTGATCATCACATATTCTTTGCTATCTAAATCTGTAAGCAATCTAAGTGCAATGTCATCGTTCTCTACTTCCTCAGCTATAATCGTGTCTTTCGTTGTTCTGTAGGTTCTATACATTTACAAAACCTCTATTTCCTAAAAAAACAAATCTTGTCCCTTGTAAATAGAACGAACTTCTCCCCTTAGTTGTGGCGAGGATGGCCCCTCGCCACATGCTGCTGCGCTGCCTTGACCACAACTTTTTACTACCTTGTACTGATACCAATTTATATCCCCCCATCATCATTCTGCATGTGGTTTCTTCTATCCGCTGATACAGATAGAAAAAACCAACATACAGTTTGTTTCAGGGGAAATCAAAAAACCGCATGCGAGGGTTTATCCAACCTACACATGCGGTTATGCTTCATCTTGATTGCATGCAGACGCTAAGCCTTCTGCTAAAACTTCAATCGTATTATACCGAGCGAACGGACTTATCTCCCTTGTAATCAAGGGAAAAGCACGGTATAATAAATTGTCGTCGTAGACAGCTAGCTGTTACGTGTAGGTGCTACTTCACCTGCTCGTGCCTGAGGGTGCTGGAACACTCTTAGGACACGGCGACTTTTTAATTTCCACCTATTATTAGTATATTACATTTCTTGGGGATTGCAAGCAAAAATAGGCCAAAACATGATTTTTTATGATGAAAATCGTGTTTTTTTTTATTGGGGGTTTTTAAATTTGTTGCCAGCGTGATAGGCTTTTTTTGTTTGACCGCAAGAAATTTTAAAACAGGGGGAGTTTCCTTTTTGATCATATTAGCAATTGCCATATTAATATTTACCCTGTTCTCTAAAAAACGGCACTTAAATTGGTTACACAAAGTACGCCAAATTAAGTGCCGTTTTCATTTTTTGTTATAAAACATTATATTTTTACAGTAATATTATAATGTTTTTATAAAGGTCATCATAAACGCAACTATTCCCGCCAAACCTAAAGCTACGCCAGCATACCAATAATATAAGTATTTACTGATAGCCGCCATTGATGATAATAATATCCCCAATTGTAGAAATATTAAAGATTGACCAAACCCTGCGTTTAACTCTTGGGCAAAGTCGCGCTTCTTTTCTAATTCTTTAGCTTGATTAGAGATATCTTTCTGCTCTTGATCATAACGTGTTACTTCTTTTTTATAGTTTTCAAGAAGCTTTTCAACTTTTTCTTTTTCTGCTGCCGCTTGGACAAGTTCTAAAACTTCTGTTTGTTGCTTATATAAAGTTTCCTTAATACTCTTTGCTTGATAATACGCCCATAAATTAGAAGCTTGATTTTGTGCCAAAACCACTTGATTTCCATAGCCAGCGGCTTTAAAAGAGGCTAACGTTGCACAAACTGCAAACAATAAGGTACTAGCAGCAACCAATACATTTATTTTTTCTGTCCATTTGTTGACTTGCTTATCGGCTTTTTTTTCAGTAGTTAATTCAGTTTCTTTCTCCATAAAAAATCCTCCATAAATAATATAAATATCATTTTACTATCGAAGCTGAATTTGTCAATCAATCTTACTTATTTTTTCTATTATAAGTATTTACTTAAGTATTTTCATGTTATACAAATACCAATAAAATAAACTATAAAATGAAAAGCCTCTTATCATTAAACAAAAATAGTCTAATGATAAGAGGCTTTTCTAGTATATAGGATACAGTCTTAACTATGGTTATTTTTTTATGATTAGAATTTTACAGTAGCACCAACACCGAAGCCATTTTCGTTACGACCATGGTCTGGACTAAAAGAATGATAGTTTAAATTTAATTCAACATTGGCTACTAAATCAACATTTGTACCAATTTGCGTTTCATTAAAATCACTGCCAGTAATAAAGGAAGCATAGCCAGTTGCATTTGGTGTTAACGGTACATTTGCAGCAAGTCCTGCATAATAATTGGATTTATAATTTAAATCTCTGTGACCAACAATTGCACGTACATGATCTACTAGACGAATTTGTCCATAGATATCATCTTGATTGCCATACTCATCACGATCAGCCCTTTGATATCCTAGAGTGACATCATTGGAAAGTTGATGTTCTAAATAACTTTCATTCGTTCCAACGCCAATTGCAGTTTCTCCACTTGATAAATTATTGATAGGTGCAGCTGAAGCAACCCCTGTAGTAAGCGTTAAAATAGCTGCAAATGTTAATATACTTTTTTTCAAAATGAAATCCTCCTAAGTAGTTTTTATTCTATGACTAATCTGTTTTCAACTTTCCATTTTAGAATATAAAGTTGATCGATTATACAAAAATAATACTATACCAAATATTATTTTTGTACAATGGGAATAATGACCAAGTAATATTTAAGACCGCTATTTACCGCAGTATAGTATGTACCCTATAAAAATTATAGTATACAACTATTCTTTGAATTTCATAGGAAAACAGGTAGGACTTATTTCCTATTTCAGTTAATTGTATAAACTTTATTATACCATAGAAATAAGACTTATACGATTTTCTTCTGAAATTTAATTACACTGATTGCTAAAGTAGCGATAATAAATGCAATCAGTGCGAATGTCTGTGACCACAAGAAATTGATACCGATTCCTTTTAAGACAATCCCTCGCATAATTTCAAGATAAAACGTCAAAGGCAACAAATCACCTAGCAAATAAAAGAAGGTCGGCATGGCTTCGCGCGGAAACATAAAACCAGATAAGAGGACACTTGGCATAAAGATAAAGAAAGACAGCTGCATTGCCTGCATTTGCGTTTGAGAAATTGTAGAAATCAATACACCTAACGTCAATGAAGCAACAATAAATAAAGAGGTCAAACCATAAAGCAAAGTAATACTTCCCTGTATCGGCAAATCAAAAACTAAAATGCCAACAATTAACGCTAAAGTAGCTTGTACATAGCCAACAAAAATATAAGGGATAATTTTCCCTAACATTAATTCATGTGATTTCATTGGCGTAACAATCAATTGCTCCAAAGTTCCACGCTCACGTTCCCGTACAATTGCCATTGAAGTAATCATTACCATCGTCATCGTCAATACAATCCCTAAAATTCCCGGAACCATATAAAAAGCCGATACAAAGTCTGGATTATACCAGGGCCGAATGCGAATATCATACGGAGTGACAGTCGATTGCACACCACTGTTTTGCATTTTTTTGACGATGATTTCCTGCGATTTGATCTGCCCGATCATTTGAGCAGTACTAATCGCTGAGGAAGCTGCCAATGAATCGGATGCATCGACAATCACCTGCACAGTAGCACTACGTCCATGTTTAATATTTTCAGTAAAATCGGGTGGAATGATAATTCCTACTTTACTTTTGCCGCTTTCAATCGCCTCTGTTACTTGTTGGTAGTTCTGCGCAATATTTTTTACATCAAAATAACCACTTGCTGTAAATGAGTCTAATAAATCTCTGCTTTCCTGCTGCAAAGATTGGTCAAAGACAACCGTCGGCAGGTGTTTCACATCTGTATTGATTGCAAAACCAAACACCAAAAGTTGAATAATTGGCAATACTACCATCATACCAAAGGTCATACGATCCCGCTTCATTTGGATAAACTCTTTGATTAAAAGTGCTCTAAGTCGTCTCATTTGCTTAGCTCCTTTCGCTTGGATTTTACATAATGAACAAAGACATCTTCTAGGGACGGAGGAATGATTTTATAGTTGTAATGAGCGAATTCTTCTAATTGTTCAACAAGAATTAATACATGGATACTTGTGCCATAAGGATAGATATCTAATACAGAAATCTTTTTTTCCATAAAACTCTGAAGCATTTCCATCGGATTGTCAGCGGGAATTTCTAATAAAACTCCAGTAATTTTCTTTTTCAAGTTGGCGGGAGTATCATTGGCAATCAGATTCCCATTATAAATAAACCCAATCTCATCGCAATGTTCAGCCTCATCCATGAAATGCGTTGTTACCATTACCGTCGTTCCAGCTACTGCTAGCTGATAAATGATATCCCAAAATAGCCGACGCGATTTTGGATCAACACCGCCTGTGGGTTCATCAAGAAACAAAATTGGTGGTTTATGCAAAATCGAGCACCCCAATGCCAAACGTTGCTTCCAACCACCAGATAAATTTACAGTTAATTCATTACGCCTGTTTTGTAAACCTGCCATTTCGAGCATTTCTTCCATACGAATTTTTTTCTCCGCAGAATGTAGCTCATACATTCCCGCATAAAACTCTAAATTTTCCTTTACCGTCAAATCATCATATAAACTAAATTTTTGGGACATATAGCCAATCTTTCTTTTAATAGCCTCACCATCTCGCGCTAAATCAAGTCCCAAAATACTACCACTGCCAGAGGTCAGTTCCAAAATACCGCACAACATCTTAATCGTTGTGGACTTACCAGAACCATTAGGCCCGAGGAAACCGTAGATACTGCCGGGTTTAATGGCTAAGCTAACATTGTTAACAGCAATAAATGAACCAAACTTTCTCGTCAAATTTTTCGTTTCTACTGCGTACATTATCAGCCCTCCTCATTAGCCATTGCCACAAAAGCATCTTCCAGTGTCGGGGAAATTTCTTCTAACGAGAAAATATCAATTTCTTGTGCTGCAAGCGCGCTCCTCACTGCTAAAATTGCTTCTTGCGGGTCATCCACAATCAAATGATATTTATCACCAAACGCATTCAGATCTCGCAAATTGCAGTTTTGTAAATATTTTTTTATATCTTTACGATTGGTTTTTAGTTCCAAAACCTTATATGGATACTGATCACGCAACCCCTGTGGTGATTGACACGATACAATCTTACCATTATGCATAAACGCAATTCTATTGCATAACTCAGCTTCATCCATATAAGGGGTTGAAACAAACACCGTCATTCCTTCTTTGTTTAAACTATACAGCATCTGCCAAAACTCCCGCCTGGATACTGGATCTACCCCTGTTGTCGGTTCGTCGAGAAAAAATAGTTTAGGTCGATGCATCAAACCTGCTGCCAAGGCTAATTTTTGTTTCATACCACCTGACAAATTATCTGCCAAACGATCTTTAAATGGCAACAAACTTGTAAAAGTTAAAATTTCATTAGCAAGCTTTTCCACTTGGTTTGGTACTGATCCATATAAAGCCCCCATTAGACGAATATTCTCAATCACTGTAAGATCCCCATACAAACTAAATTTTTGCGGTACATAACCAATGTACTGCTTGATTGTTTCTAAGGATTGATTGCCCATTACGATAATGCGTCCAGTATTTGCCGCCAAAATGCCAGTAATCATACGGATCACAGTCGTTTTTCCTGCTCCATCCGGCCCTACCAAACCAAATATTTCCCCCTCATTTACTGTCAGCGAAATATTGTCTACTGCAATCGTATTACCAAATTGTTTGCTTACGCCTTCTAATTTGATCATTTGATAACCACATCCGCTGGCATCCCTGGTTTTAAGCTATCATCTGTATTATCAATTTGTACCTTAACAGCAAACACCTGGTTAGCTCGTTCACGCTGGGTGATGCTCTGACGCGGTGTAAATTCCGCATTCTGGCTGATCTCTTTTATTGTGCCACTAAACACCCTGTCAGGGAAGGAATCAATGACTACATCGGCCTGCTGTCCAATCTTGATTTGCCCAAGTTGCGTGGAAGATATATATACCTTAACCCAACAATCATTCATATCACCGACAGTCGCAATGGCTGCCCCAGCATTTACATATTCACCGTCTTCAAAATTTTTTGTTAAAACCAAACCACCGAGTGGACTAGCAATCACCGTATCATCAATCTGTGTATGGCTAGCTTCGACAATCGCTTTATTACGCTCGACTTCTAATCTTTGCGCTTCAATCGTATCTGGACGATTTCCTTCGGATACTAACGCTTGGTTTGCTTCGGCTGACTTCAAGGAATTATAAGCTACATTGTAGCTTGAGCGAACATCATCAAGCTGTTGAGTTGCAATCGCACCCTGTTGATATAAAACTTTATACCGCGCTAGATCAGCTTCCGCTTTTTCAAAAATTGATTTAGCTGAATCAACCGTAGCACTTGCTTGACTTAGTTCCTGACTGCGCGCACCTTTTTCCAAATCTCTTAGTTGTGTCTGCGCTTTCGTTAAGGCCGTTTCGTCACGGAGCAATTGTGCCTTCAAATCTGGTCTGGAGATATAAAGCACAACTTGTCCGGTTTGCACCGAATCACCCTCTTTAATTTTTAGTTGTGTAATATAACCACTCACCTTAGGCGTAATATCGACTTTCGTTACTTCAATTGTTCCAGTGGCAGTTATCCCTGCTGACTCACGATTATATAATTTATAACTTGCCGCACCGATAGCGATAACTAAAATAACGACTAGCACAATGATTTTCGATTTATTCATAATTAATCCTCCTCACGCCATTTAAATAGATATTCACTGCCTGGATGACATATTTTTCATCATGATCGACATTGTCAACTAAAAATTCTTTGGTTATTGGTCGCGCAATAAAATAAAAATTCATAATTCCTGCCAATGAAATACTAGCATAGGTCGGGTCAAGATCAGAGTTAAAATAACCTTCTTTTACTCCATCGGTAAATGCTTGAGAAATAAACTTAAAAAACCGCGAAATATATTTTTCGACGATGATTTTTAAAGCAAACGTAGGGTTCGTCAATTCACTATGCATAAATTGCATCAAATATGGGTTTTTTTTATGAATTGATAATATCACTTTTGCATAATACTGAATTCGTTCGGGTGGGCTTGCTTCTAGTTTTTCAAAAGCCTCCACCAACGTATCTGCTGGTGAAAATAGCTCTTCTAATACCCCTAAATATAAGCCATCTTTTCCACCAAAGTAATAAGAAATAAGTGCACTATTGACATTTGCGGCTTCTGCTAATTCCCGAATCGAAACACCTGCTAATCCTTTTTCCGCCAACAAAGGAATCGCTGCTTCAATTAATTTTGTGCGAGAATCTTTCTCCAAATTAACCCCTCCTTTTAATTTTAATTAATCGATTGATTAAATTATAATACTAATATATGGAATAGTCTAGATTTTTTACTAAAATAAACAGCTCCTTTTATAATTCATTACAAACGGAGCTGTTAGAAGTTTATATTATTTTTATAAAATCAAGTATCTTACTCTTTACTTTTTGCCGGAAATGCATACATCATGAAAATCATAAGAATGATCGTTAATAAAATCGCTGTTGATTGTGCGTTAAGAATTCCCAATCCTTTACCATCATTACCAAACTGCAACACCACGGTAGTAATAATTCCAGCAATAGCCGAAAGGAATGCTGCGGTTGTACTAGGTCTCTTAGAAAAAAGTCCAAACAACATTGGTGCCGTTAAGGAAACCGACATTAAAGAATAAAAAATAGATAACGCTGAAATTACATTCGGCAATATAATCGCCATAACGACCCCAATGATTCCGGCTACAATGGTAACAATTCTACTACTTTTCAAAAGTTCTTCATCTGAAATATCTGGCTTGATAAAAGATTTGTAGAGATCTTTAGTAAAAGAAGAAGTAATCATATATAATACAGCATCTGCCGCACTGATTTCAGCCGAAAAAATAGCCGCTAGAGCTAGTGCCGATGCCCAAAAAGGCATACACTCTTTCATGACAATCGGCAATGCCAAATCACGCTCTGTCAAATTAGGCACGACTACTGAAGCCGCCATTCCCAAAATCACTGGAATCACGGAAAAAGCCAGCATAACAAGACCACAAAGCAATGTACTAATCAAGACAGTTTTCTCATTTTTGCCACCATATACCTTGCCGATAAGCCCTGGAGAAATAAAAAAAGATGGTGTCAGCATCAAAAAGAACCCCATAATCGTCGTTAATCCCACACCATCGGTGCTAAAATAACTAGTAGTTTTCACCACATCACCTAGATTTAAAGCAACCTGCGCTTCCAAGCCATTCCAGCCACCAACAAAATTCAGGACAAACGGTACAGCAATAAAAAAGCCGACCAGCTTTACGGTCGCTTCAATAACATTGACATAAGCTGCCGCTAACAGACCACCAGCACAAAAATATAATACCACGACAACGGCACCAATCAAAATTCCAATGGGTTTTGTTACACCTGCAACAACGGATAAAATCCAAGCAATCCCCATTAGCTGTCCAGCAAAAATCGCAATTGTACCAATGGCCATCATCAGCGAAATCAAACCACGAAAATTTCGATTATACCGAAAATCTAGGTAATCCCCTAATGTATAAAAATTATGTTTTTTCGCCAAACGCCAAATAGTTGGGCCAACAAAAATGGCCAATATAAACGTCCCTATTGCTGATGCAATAATCCACCAAATTGCTGATATTCCCACTTGATAGCCTAACCCAGCTACACCAACGGTAGAGCCAGCTCCAATATTCGGTGCAACCAAAGTGATAAATAAAAGTATCGGGCCAAACTTTCTGCCCCCTACAAAAAAGTCATCTGCGCCTTTCACACGTTTTCTCATAACCATTCCAACAGCGATCAAAAATAATGCATAAAACGCAATGACCCAAACATATCCATTCATTGCCTATTCCTCCCCTACAACAAAACGACTACATCGTGATTAAACTTACTATCCCAAAGCTGGCAATAATAAAACCAGAAAACTGATTCACATATTTAAGCCTTTTTGTATCAAAACTTGCTCGAAGTGCATTTACCATTCCACTTAATAGCAGCCACCAAAGCATCGAACCGAGAAAAACGCCAAAAACCAATAATCCAGCGAGTGTATAGCTTTCCCCAGTCGTACCTATCCCGAGTCCGGCAAAAACCGCCGCAAAAGACATGATCGTCATCGGGTTCGTCAAGGTTAGAAAAAATGCCGAAGTGTAAGCACCAAAAATGCCTTTACTACTCGTTTGCGCCGCTGTCTCCGCGGGAATTGACCGATATGTGGTATAGCCCAAATAAAGTAAAAACAAACCACCAAGAAAACGTAGATAAAATTGATGATCGAATAAAAAATTAGAAATAATCGTAACTCCAAATGCAGCGATTGAGCCATACATCGCATCAGCGGTTGCTGTCCCTAGCCCCGAAAGCACGCCATTAAATATGCCATTTGCTAAAGTGCGCCGAATACATAGAACGCCAATTGGACCTACTGGAGCCGCAATAGAGAATCCTAGAATTATTCCTTTCATAAAAAAGATCAATTCCATCTTAAAATTACCCTCTTTCAACTTTGATCGGTACTATCAGAGTTTATTAAGCCGTAGCTAAAACCAAAGTTGTACAAATTTTCATAATGCCATATGCGCATAATACATGTGTTTGGCATGAAAGTCAAATAAATCTTTGTAAAATAAAGTTAATTATAGAGATAATAAAATCCGTACCAATCTGCTTCATACATTGCGTATTACAGCGGATTTTGGTACGGATTTTTATTATCTCATAACCATTCTTGCCTCATTAAATAAACCGAATACTTCTTACATGATTATCGGGCGCTATATTCCTTGATTGCTTTTGATAATCGCCTGATACCTTCACGGATTTTTTCTTCTGGCATATTGGAGTAATTTAACCGCAAGGTGTTTGTAACTCCACCATTAGGGAAAAATGAATCACCAGGAATAAACGCCACATTATTTTCTAAGCAATCCTCTAATAATTGAATGGCCTTCATCTGCTTTGGAAGCTCCAGCCAAAGAAATAATCCTCCTTCGGGATGGGTAAAAGTCACACCCTCAGGCAATGTTGCTTGTAGCATTTCAATCATAACATCTCGCCGTGATCGGTATAACTCTACCAACTTCCCGATATGCGATTCAAAATCGTATACATCTATAAATTTAGCAATTTCCATCTGATTTCTAATCGAAGTACACAAATCCGCCCCTTGCTTGATTCGCACATATCGTTCAAAAAGCTCAGGTTCTGCCGCGATCCAGCCAATACGGAGTCCCGGACAGAACGTTTTTGAAAAAGTACTAGTGAAAATAACTAAACCTTTAGTGTCCATAGATTTCAAAGAAGGAAGTATCTTATGCTCAAACCGCAATTCACCATAAGGATTATCTTCAATAATTGGAATTTCGTATTTACTCACTAACGCCATAAAAGCTACCCGACGTTTTAGTGACCAGGTTTTACCGGTTGGATTTTGAAAATCAGGTATTACATAAATTAGTTTTATTCTTTTTTGGCTAGTTAATACTTTTTCTAGCTCTTCGAGGATCATGCCTTCATCATCCGTTTTTACAGCAATGAATTTAGGAGCATAAGCATTGAATGCACTGATTGCTGCTAAATATGTGGGACTTTCACAAAGAACAATATCATCCTCATCTAAAAAAAGTTTACCCGAAAAATCCAAAGCTTGCTGGGAACCGCATGTAATTAAAATATGCTCCTTCCTGACTGTTGTTTGAAATTTCCGATTCATTCGCTCCGCTATTTTTTCTCTTAGTGGCTCATAGCCTTCTGTTGTTGAGTATTGCAATGCTTCATTGCCTTGCTCTTCTAAAATACTGACGGCAATTTTTTTCATCTTCTCTACAGGAAATAGTTCCGGTGCTGGTAGACCACCAGCAAAAGATATCATTTCTTTTTTTTGCGTCAGCTTTAATATCTCGCGTATTTCAGATCTACGCAATAAATTCATTCGTCTTGCAAAACTAATCGGCATTATTTGTCCACTCCTCAACTTCTTTTACATTACAGTTTTTTTATTTATATTAACTTGCAGGAATTAAATTGTAAATATCCAATTTAATATAATTAAAATACCAATTTATTAAATTTAGGAGAAAATCATAAATGGATATTACCAAAATAATCATGGATCTACGCGTTACATCCTCACAAAACGCTCCGCTCTACTTACAACTAGCCAATGGCCTAGCAGCAAAAATTCAAAATTTCACACTTGCTATTGGCACTAAACTTCCCCCAGAAAGAGAGCTTGCAAAATTACTGAATGTAAGCCGTACCACAGTAATTAATGCATACCGTTTGCTAGAAGATCAAGGCTTGATCAGTACAAAAATTGGCAGCGGGTCCTATGTAAATGAAGTATCGCAAACCAAACAACCAAACGGGGCGATGCCTTGGGAACAACTATTCACACCTCAATATACTTCACCACTCTCCTCTATATTGCGCACGTTAATTGCGCCACATACTTTTGATGAAGCAATATCGTTTGCTGCTGGTATGCCCGATCCAGCATTTTATCCTCTTTACATCATGGAAAAAGCGCTTCCATCTAGCAAATCTCACTTGGCTGATGCTGATTTTGGCTATATTTCAACTGAAGGTTACCTTCCTTTAAAGCAATCGTTAGCAAAATGGCAAACTGAAGTTGGCATCCACGCAACCCCTGAACAATACCTTATCGTCTCTGGCTCGCAACAGGGTCTATATCTAATCGTAAAAGCTTTCATTGCACCTAGAGACTACGTTATTGTAGAATCACCAACATATTTAGGAGCAATTCAATCATTCGAAAATTCAGGAGCTCATATTTTAACCTTACCACCATCCGATCGCCTTAATTTTGAACTTCTAGAAGACTACCTCATTCGTTATCGACCGAAGTTAATGTATACAATTCCTACCTTTCAAAACCCAACAGGTCGCGTCATGTCACTGCAAGATCGTAAAAAATTAATCCAATTAGCCGCGAAATATCGTCTCGTTATCGTCGAAGATGATCCTTATAGCTTGCTATACTATGAGCAAGAACCACCTGCTTCTTTAAAAAGTCTTGATACCTACGGCGGAATCATCGCTTTAGGTACATTTTCTAAAACAGTTTTCCCAGGACTTCGCACTGGCTGGATCACTGCTGCCCAGCAAGTAATTGATCGGCTGGCGCAAGAAAAGCAACATATTGATTTGCATAGCAATAACTTATCACAAATTATCCTTCATATCTTTTTAGAAGGAGGCTATTTAACAAATCATTTATCTTTGATTCGAACTGAATACAAAAAACGCCGCGATGCTATGGTTCATGCACTTCGGCATTATTGCAATGATTATCTTGAATTTACGATTCCTGAGGGAGGCTTTTATATCTGGTGCAAAGTAAAACCTCCGATATCGGTTACGGAACTGATTCGTCAATCAGCCGTTGTCGGCGTTACTTTTGTTCCTGGCATCGCTTTTTATACCACTGGAACACGCAGTAATGAAATACGCCTTTGCTTTGTTACCCATAAAGAAGACCTGATCAAGGAAGGAATACGGAGATTAGGGAAAATCCTCACATCCGGTGCCGCCAATGGTACTCAAACCATTCATACTGCAGGACGTCCCATGATCTAGAAACCTAGACAGGCTCAAACAAAAACAAATGCTGGCTTTCCTTATTACTAAGTGAAAGCCAGCATTTTCATTTTAGTAGACATCATAAATAAAAACGTTATTTTTTAAATATTTTTTAAGCGGTAAATTTGACTTGCTAATACCTTCAGCAACAAGTCCAGCAACTTTTAATGAGCCTACACGATTGAGATGCGTGTTATCGATTTCCAAACCGTTCTGCGTATTCTCTGCATTATATACCGCATGTAATTTGCCGGCACCATCATTGCCTAATTTGTTGTAAAGGGCAACGGTTGCTTTGTTTAAATCAATCAAGGTAACGTTCTGTTTTCTAGCGAGTGCTCTCATGGAATTATCATAAGAGATAGTATTTTCACCTTCGGCTTCAGAATAATGACTGTCTATGACTTTACCGCTATTATCGAAAAGTCTTCTTGCAATCGGTGTAACGAGAACTGGGATTGCACCTTTTTCTCTTGCCAATTTAATATAGTATTCATACAGATAATACTGATAGGAACCTTTTAGCGTTTCATTACCGAGTGGCGTAGCATGACGGTAAAGCTTGCTTGTGTCCGTTGAATTTGCGACGTCTTTCTTTTCGTCATTATGACCGAACTGGATGAAGAGATAGTCACCTTTTTTCAGATTATCTTTCAGATCCTGATAGTTATTTTCATAAGTAAAGCTTCTTGCGCTTCTGCCAGAAATAGCCAAGTTGTTGACTTTAACTTCATTTGTGAAGTACTTGTCTATATTCTCGCCCCAACCGGAACGAACTACATCATATTTTGCAGTATCGTCGCCGTATTTACACACTGTGGAATCACCGACTAAATAAATGGTAGTAACTGATGTTTTATTGTTTACGGCTGCAAAAACGGAACCTGCAAATAAACAGAATACTACACTGGTTAATACTAGCTTTAAGCCTATATATTTCATATGCATTTCCCTCTTCATATATATTCTTATCATATTTTCCTCTAGGCGACCTATAAGGGCAGTCCATTTATATGACACTTTTATCCTTAATAATAAGCTTTTGCTTTTAATAATTTCTTAGCCATACTATCTATATCCCAGTCTCCCAAATATGTTTTTGGGGTGCATTCTTTAGCCTGTTCATTGGTAAGTGTTCTTCTATTGGTACTCGTTAGTGCTCCAGGTCCTGTGCTGCCGTATTCAAATAGATTATTATCTTCCGGGAAATGATCACCATATTTATTCATCATATGATCCCAACCAATTTCTGCAATATGCGCACCCATTTCACAGTTTTTGAATACTGCACTCGAATTTACCGGACGTTCTTCAGAAGACGGATGCCACGGTCTACCAAGTTTTACCGAACCTTCTTTTGTAATATTACTGATCAACTTACAGTCCAAAAATAGATAGCCCTTATCTGGTATCAGCGTACTCGGAGCTGTAATATAACCTTTCGTGTCACCTTCTCTATCCAATGACTTAATCTCGCATTTTTCATATACCGCTGTTGCCGCGCCAAAAATAAAGTCTATATCTCCCTCAATATAGCACTGATAATAATACTGTCTATTTTTATTGGCAAACAGCGTATCCTGGTTGCCTAGAAATCTACAATGGACAAATGTGCTCCGATCCGCTTCATTTTTCATTGCAAATGCCTGCCGGCTATCCATCGTCTGCATATTTGCCGCTTCATCAAAGTCATTGTTAAACGTTATATTTATCGCGGTAAACCCCGTAGCCGTATCTTCTACCGTTACCGATGCACAATCCATACGGTACATTTTCTTTCCATCGCCACCATCTTCAGATCTTACAACTGTACCTTCGGCATCATTAAAAACAATCTGCGTGGTTTCTGCATTTTCACCAATCAATATAATGTCGGGTTTTGTAATCTTTAATCTTTCCCGATATGTACCACTCCTCACCAGAATTTTTACCGGTTTCTGATTTTCTTTAACAACAGCGCCGATTGCGGCACCTACGGTCTTATACATACAGATACCTTTGATCTTTTTTCCATTTTCTCCAGTAAACTTGCCATCTACGATCATATTGGGGTGCTCTGCTTTTATTAACCGTTCAATCGACTCTTTATCCTCTGCCGCTGCTTGCACAATGTTGATATTTAATGCTGTACCGATAAACGAAGCAACTGCCGTACAAATCAGAACTGACAGCATCTTTTTTATTTTCATCTTTAATCCCCCATTTATGAAATAAAATATCCCAATTGTTTACTTTAAAATTAAGGCTGTATCAACCTATTTTTAAAGAATATTGTAAATATCTTCTGCTGCAATAAATTATGCATAATGCACCATTCCTGTAAAATCATTTTCTTTGGCAATTACGATGCTAGAGAAACGGTGCCTATTTTGCTATTGTTTTATTGTTGTTTTATGAAAATCAATATATGTGAAACAAAGACTGCATATTACAAAACCTAATGGCTATTAACCTTTACTTTTATCATTTTCAAAGATAAGGTTTTCAAAGGAACCGTTTTTCAAATAATTGATTTTCATCGGTTTCGTATTGTAAAACATAATATTAGAAAAATATAAGTTTTCATGGAATCCATTTTGTGCCCCTTGCACTTCGATAGCAGCTCCACCAGCCGTGTCTACGGTACAATTTTCAATCCTAATATTTTTAAATTGCCCTGGAATTCTTGCTGGTTCATATTCAACCACCGCATTGGGATCGGAATAGCCTGAAGTAAAGATAAAGGCCTGATTCTTAATATTTTTCAGTGCATTATCGCGAAAAACAATATCTCTTGCACCACCGCCAATTGGAGGTGCCGTTTTTGCCCGAAAACCGACATCAGTGTTTTCAATCACATTATCTTCCGCCAATATATTTTGGATCCATGCTGCTGTATGACTGCCTGTAACAACAGCACCATGTCCATGATGAAAATAGTTATCAAAAATCCAAGCATTTTGCGTTGGCTTATCTTTCTGCCCTGCTGCCCCCAATCCAGCAGCAAAATTGACACAGTCATCCCCTGTGTCAAAAAAATTATTAAACACAGTTAATCCATTGCCATGAATAAACTCTATACCATCGCCATTATTACAATCAAAGGTCTTAAACGTAACATTGCTAACGGTTACATTATCGCACTTGATATTAACGAGCGTATGATTAGAAGGATTTAATGCCGTAAAACCATCATAATAAACATTGTTAACCCCTCTCAGGGTAATTAAATTTGATCTTCTTGGATAGGAAGATTTAAAACTAAGACCCATTTGCATTAATTTTTCAACTTGTGCTTTGGCTAGTATGCCAATATTTAAAACATGATTTGTATCGAGATTACCATCTTTATCAACAACATTTTTAGCATATAAATATGCGGTTTGCTCAACATTTTTCTGCCAGCCATTGCCATCAATCGTCCCTTGACCAACAATTCGGATATTGGAGATAATGCCAGTTTTTTGATTAGCCTCTGCATTGATTAATGCGTAAAAACGTTCATCACTCGAATATTCATATAGTTTAAAATGATAAGCATAATCCTCGGGATTTTCCGAGCCGAGTAAAGTGGCACCCTTAGCAACTTCTAACGTCATATTGCCTTTTAGCCAGATTGCCCCGGTTTTAAAAGTACCAGCAGGGATTAATACTTTCCCCCCTACACTACAAGCATCAATTGTGGCTTGAATTGCTTTTGTATTTAAGGTAGTACCATCACCAACTGCACCATACTCAGCAATATTAAAAATTTTAGGAATACTTGTTGTCAATTGGGTAACACGATTGCTATCTGGTGATTCTTTTCCATCGGCATAGACTGCCCTCACAGTGAACGTATACGTCGTATTGGGCTGAAGTCCCGTTACTTTATAATTATGTATCGATATTTTTTGTGCTTTATCATTACTACTGTTTCCATAGAATTTTTCAATATAAGGCAAAGCGGCAGAGCTTTTATTTCCATTTGCTTCACCAATATATTGATTTCCATTCATGTAGATATGGTAATTAACAATCTTCGTATAGTCTGCAGGTTTTTCCCAGACCAGATTAATACTACTTTCATCAAAAGCTAATGCCGGAATCTTTAAATTTTGTGGTGTCGTTTCTGCGAATGCTGCATTACAAGAACTCGGTAAATTGAAGCAGAATATCACTGCCAATATCATCATGATGATTGTTTGCTTTTTCATTCAATATCTCCTTTTTTGTAGCTATCTCTTAAAAATTATGATTGATTAAAAAGTATTTGGCATGTACCTTACCTTTATTTTTTTGCAAATCAAAAATGAATTAAACTTAGAAGAAGAATTCAAACTGTGAACGTAACCATTTTTCGCTTTTTGGGTCCGTTCCGGTAAGATCTTTGCTCTGCAACCAACGGGTTGTCCAGAGTACATTTTTAGTTGGAACGTATTTGTATATTAGCTGCCAGCCTCTACTGCCCGTTTTATTATTTTTAATATCAAAAGTTGATTTGATATAAGCATCATCTTCTAAATGTACATAATCAAGTTCTGTTGACCAAGAATGAGGAATCACTTTATTTGCTTGCCGATATGCTAATGAGAAATTATAGGCTACATTATTCTCAGCCCGATCCGATCTTGCATAGTCTGCACCAAAATTCAGATTTTTCACAATATCACGATCAAAGGCAAGTTCCCAAATATTAGTATTTTTATAGCTGGCAACTGTGTTCCCCATTGGATCTTTATAATTTTTATTGTTGGCCATCGTACGCCACAAACCTGCATAGAGATTTGTTTTTTCATCCAATGGATATTTCACATCTAACTGTACATAATTGATACCAACATTTTTTGGATTTATATAAGATTCGTTGATGCCACGATCATCTTTTGATATTGCCTCGCCTGTTGTATTACGCGTTGTCGAGTTATAATCCGGTTTACCATAGGTTACATTGACTTTTGCTTTATTGCCAAAGCTATAAACAGCACCTGTATAATATTCATTCATAACCATCCCATTGATGGCTCCGGCTTTATCACGGCCAACTTTTAATGTTCCATTGCCGACTGGTCCATAGAAATACAATCTTGACATATCAAATTGACCATTTGTATTTTCCTGACCGCCTCTATCCTGTCCATCACGATCTCTAGCACCCAATAAACGAATCAAGCCATTCCAGCCACCGCCAATCGCCGTAGTCCCTGTCAATTCATAATAATATGATGTATCTTTTACCCCCGTCGCAGTCGTATCACCTTTGGAATTACTATCTGTTTTATGATCATAACGCAACCTGATATTCCCACTCCATTTAATTTGATCCGCTTTAGTTGCTGCAGGTGGTACCGTGGCAGTTGCCGCTGGAACCGGAGCGGCAACTCCCGGAATCCGAACATTGAGTTGTACTAGCTCCTCTTTAAATTCTATTTCCAATTGTTCAATTTCTACTTTACTTGCTTGATCTGCTTTCTCCATATTGAACATCGCTTTCGCCGTTAACACCGCCAACTCATATCGAGTTGCCGGTTTGTCACCACGAAAGTCACCATCGACATACCCATCAATTAATCCGGCATGTACAAGCTGCTCAATATATTGATACCCCCAATGTGTCGATGGAACTGTAGCAAAAGGATTGTCAGCAGCTGCAAATGCAGCATTTTCCATACTAAAGACAACTGAAACAGCTAACCCCATGATAAGACTTTTTTTCATTTTTTGTACCCTCTCCCTTAGTAACACTTCTTTTCTAAGTGATAATTAACGAGCACTTATAATATTTCGACTAAACAAAAAATTCTGACATTAGTAACCTCTCCCATTTGCCCTACTTCTAATACTTAATTCATCTTAGTTCACCTCATCGACTTAGTTAATTCAATTAATTAATTTAATGCTATAATAATTATATATTGTTTCGTTGTTTTCCTCCCACATTTTGGTTTTTTTATGTATTTTCGTTCGACGCTTTCTGACGATTTTCTATATAATATTCCAAATCATTCGTTTTAGACAAAAAAGCCCGCTAAATGCGGGCCTTTAACGATTTATGCTCTTAAGAATCCAATGTAAATAATCACTCAGCTCTTACCCAGCTTGCAATCGCCCGGATATCATCCGATGTTGTACGACAGCAGCCACCAATTCAATTCCCGACCTCATACCAGTGATGCGCACAGGAATCAAAGGAGCTTTAATCAGATGGACCATGCCAACCTATACTATCATTATTTTTTTATTTTACAGCGTTCTCCAGTACTATTTTGTCACTTTATCCCTTCAACTGTATAATAACGCTCAAAATAATTCTTTATGACTTAGTGCTTTTAACAGCCCATCCTGCCCTTTCAAAACTTTGCGATGATTATATTGCGTGTTACCAAACTCCGTCATGTATTTCCAGTAACGCTTTGGCATTAAGTTCATACGGCACTTCGGATTATGCCGCCCTTTTATTTCTATGGTATTGTAAAAAACTTGCCACAGCTCTCGATAAGATTCTTCAGCTTCATCTGGTTCTGGTAATACTAAATCATCAATCGGAATAATCGCAGATTGATAAGGTTGATATACGAGTGCCATCCCATGTGTTTTATCATAGATAAGAAAACGTTCCTCGGGATATCGTTCACAAAAATGTTGCAGCAAAAGGGGCAACACATAATTTTTCGGTTCTATCTCTGCCACTAGGATATGATTAAAAATAGAAAAACGAATAAAGCCTTTGAACAAATGACTTTCTCTATCTAAATGGCGAACAGCTTTAACCATTGTATGCACTACATCATCTGCTAACATCTCCATCACATTAGCACCATGACGATACCCTAGACGTAAAAAAAGCAAGATATACAATTCTTTTTGCGTAAAACAAGTCAAAAAGGCGTGCTGTACAAAGTCCAAGGCTAAAAAACCTATTTTCGCTGGAATAGACGCCAATACTCGTTTCGCTTTGCCAGAATCAGTAGGAATATTTTTTATTGGTACTAGCATCATCTGCGTAGCATCTGGTAGAACAATATCTAGAGGAATTTCTTTTTTATCATAACTTTCAAATACAGAGCAAAGCAGACCATCAAAACTTCCATCATACTGATAAACTACATTTGCTGTTGTAGGCATTTTACGATATCCTCCTGCAAGAAATTCGGTTGTACTTTGAAAGGCATATCAAACAGAGAAAGCTGGTCTATTGCTTCCCGCTGGGAGAACTTCATTTGATACTCTTTTCGCGTTTTCTCTGACATTAACGATTGTAATATTGCATTTTCCGTGATTTTGAAAGATTCATTTTTTTTACCTTTACAAGTAATAAAATATTGCGCCCGTTTAAGCACAACCCCGAGTTTTTTGAGACTTTCAAAGCTGAGTGTAGTCATACGCCTAGCAGTGACAATTCGTTTGGCACTATTTACACCAATTCCTGGAACCCGTAGTAAATCACTGTAAGGAGCCCGATTTACATCCATCGGAAAAAAGTCTAAATGATGAAGTGCCCAATTACACTTAGGATCTACATAAGGGTTAAAACTTTGATTCTGCTCATCTAATAGTTCATTGGCCGCAAAACCATAAAACCTGAGTAACCAGTCTGCCTGATACAGTCGGTGTTCACGCCAAAGTGGCGGCTCAGTATCAATCGTCGGCAAAAAAGAATTTTCTATCACTGGCATATAGGCGGAAAAGAAAACACGTTTCAGCTTATATTTCTTATAGAGTCCTTCTGTTAAGTTTAAAATTTGCAAATCTGTATCTGGTGTTGCGCCGATAATCATTTGCGTACTTTGCCCCGCCGGAACAAACTTAGGCGCATGCTTGTACTTTACGAGATCCATGGAGTTTTCTTGGATACGATTTTGAATATAGCGCATCGGTGTCAAAATCGAATGCTTTGATTTATCGGGAGCTAGCAAATTCAAGCTATCTTGCGATGGTAATTCAATATTTATGCTCATACGGTCAGCAAGCATTCCCAATCTTGAGACGAGTGCACTATCCGCTCCAGGAATGGCTTTCGCATGAATATAACCAAAAAATCGATACTCTTCTCTCAAGATACGCAACGTTTCAATCATTTGTTCACAGGTATAATCAGGATTTTTCAACACTCCAGAACTTAAAAATAAACCTTCAATATAATTTCGCCTGTAAAAATTAATCGTCAAATCAGCCAATTCACGTGGAGTGAAAGCAGCGCGCGGCGTGTCATTAGAGTGACGATTTACACAGTATTTGCAATCATAGGCACATACATTGGTCATCAGTACCTTCAATAAAGAAATACAACGGCCATCGGCTGAAAAACTATGACAGATTCCACAAGCAGCTGCACTGCCGATTCCCCCTTTTGGCGTCTTTTTATTTACACCACTAGAAGTGCAAGCCACATCATATTTCGCCGCGTCCGTCAAAATTTTCAACTTTTCAAAAACATCCACCTTCATCAACTCCCCTTACTCTGTCCTTATTATATTTCAGAACACATGTTCTTGTAAAGAGGGGTAAAAAATCTCTATTACCGGAAGTTAGAATATTTCCGATAATAGAGATTTTTATTGTTGTACTTTTTTTTTCTCAATTCGAATGGCACAATCGGGACAAACCATTTGACACATCCCACAAACAATACAACCTTCCATTCTAGGCTCAACTCGCGGCGTTCCGTATACGCCAAGTTCATTTGACCATTGAATTACTTTGGTAGGACATTTTTGTATGCATAGGCCACAACCTTTACATAAGCCGGGGAATCCTAGCCAAATTCCTTTATCATTGTCATAACGTACCGATTTCCATTCTGTTTTAGCTGTTTCTGCTTTACCCATTTTTTTCTCCTTTTAACAAACCTTCCACCAATTCATACCCACGCCTAAGCGCTTTTTGGTTTAACTCTCTGAGCTTAGGATTTTTCTCAAATTTGTCCTTAAGCTTTTTTTCCAGAGCCTTTTCTATTGCGCTGATTGGTAATATTTTCGTGACGGCAATCACCGCACCCAGGATCATAATATTAAATACCCTTGGATTCAATTCCTCTTTGGCAATATCATTGGCAGGAATTGCGACTACTTTTTTCACATTGCGCGGAATATCCTGTGCGCTTACTTTACTTTTTTCATAATATGCAGCGCTTTTGTTATCACCAACATCTTCTTCTCCTATTTTTACTTCTGGCTGCTTTGTGGGACAAGGTGGTGTGCTTTCAAAATACTGCAGACCAATAATTTGGTCATTTACATGCGTAGCTTCGATTAATGAGTTATCATAAACATAAATCGTATTCTCTCCAGCATGATGCTTTGTTTTCGCTATCGCCCTCGAACTTAGGGCAATTAAAATATCGGCCAATTCAAACTTAGGCGCACCGATTTTATTTCCACTTTCCGTTATCTGCAAATAAGCCATTGAGATACCGCCACGCTGTTCAACACCAAAGTTTGGAATATACAATGCTTCTTTTCCTTCTTCATTGGCGGCTTCAGCAAGGATTTCAGCAATCGACTGAATGCCTTGCCCGCCTTCGCCAGCAAGTAATATTTTAAGTATGGTGTGCATTTTCTTCCTCCTTAGCTGTTGGAACTTTAATTTCTCCTACTTTAAAATAAGAGGCCATGTCTTTCTCAATAAACTGCCAAGTCTTTTCTGCATTGGTTCGCCAATTGGTAGGGCAAGAAGATAGTGCTTCAATAAAAGATATCCCTCGTCCAGCCATTTGATTTTCAATTCCCTTACGGATAAATTTTGTTAACTGTTTTATATTCGCGATAGTTCCTCTTGCTATATAGGCTCCCTCCTGGCTGATCGCCGCAACCATCTCTGGTCCAAGGATCGGTTTACCAACCGACTCAACATCTTTTCCATAGGGGCTAGTTTCGGTAATTTGCCCTGCAAGTGTCGTTGGTGCCATTTGTCCACCCGTCATGGCATAATTTACATTGTTGACCAATATGATTGTAATTTTTTCATTACGAACGGCGGCATTGACTAAATGCTGGCTACCAATCGCATACCCACCACCATCCCCCATATAAGCAATTCCGATAATTTCAGGAGTTGCCCGCTTAGCACCAGCAATAAATGGTGTTGTTCTGCCATGATGTGTTTGCACACAATCTGCATTGAAGAAATTCCAGCTTAGTAGACTACAACCAATATCACAGCCGTAAACAACTTGATCTGCAATCTTGAGTTCATCAATTGCCTGTCCAAGACATTTTAGCACGATGCCGTGACCACAGCCTGGACAAAAATTGTGTGGTTTTGTCGTTTCTAACCAAGAGCTAGGAAACGCTGGTTGAAAATATTCTCCTACTTTTAAACTTTGCATGTGATCATCCTTTCTTCGGAAGTATTTTTGCTGTTTCTCGATATACTTCTTCCGTTGTTATGCCGAGCCCTGGTCGAAATACAGTTGTAATTGGTATCGTAAGCCCATATAAAGCCTCTGTTACCATTTTGTAAAGCTGTCCTTGCGCTGATTCAAAAAGAATGAGTTGCTTCGCCTTAGCTACAGCTTTACGAATTTGTTCTACTGGAAAAGGACGAACTGTAATCGGCCTAAAATATCCCACATTTTTTCCTTCTTCTTGAAACATCGTACAAGCAGACATACAAGAACGACTAACGATTCCGTGACTGATTACAATCGTATCAGCAGTTTCACACCATTGTGCATCCCATTCCACGATTTCAGGCGCCATACTTTCATACTCTTTGATATGTTCTTGCAGAAGTTCATATAGCTCTTCTTCTGTATTATAAGTATTTCGGTAATGTTTGAAGCCTTCGGTAGCAGCCTTTCCTACAAGTGGATAGGCCGGCACAAATTCCATTTGTTCTTGCTCAGGATCGTAAACCATCAATGATTCACGCATTTTCCCTTGATAGCCATCACCAAGAACATAGGTAGGAAAACGATATTTCCATGCAACGTTAAAAGATTTGATCGTGTAATCAAAAAGCTCTTGGTGACTTGCCGTTGAATATACCACACGAAACCCTTCGCCATTGCCACCAAAGGCTGTTAATGTTGTTTCTTGTTGACCATAAATAACCGTGGCTGTAGAAGGTCCACCCCGTTGCTGAATGATAAATACAATCGGGATTCTCATCATTTCCGCCATGGCCATTGGTTCCTGCATCAATACATTACCAGGTCCAGCTGTACTGGTAAAAGCTCTTTTTCCTGTCATTGCTGCACCTAAAGTATAATAGCCAGCTGAAAGTTCATCTTCCGTTTGTAAAAATAATTTGTGATGTTCACTAGCAAACTTTACCCAATACTGCATAACTTCTGTCTGGGGAGTAATGGGATAACCAAATAACGCATCCGCTTTTGCCGCAATTGCAGCACGAGCGATCGCTTCATTGCCAGTGATAAACATTCGTTTTCTCGCTAACATTGTATCAGACATATTTTGCCTCCCTCTAGTACTTCGATTTTCAAAAGCACCGCTTCATCTTATTGTTCCTAAAAATTCTTACTATATTCTAGGATCAATAAGCTTTTACCCATTGTTTAGTCATTGCTAGAATAAAAAAGAGCGTTATCTATCTAAAATGGACCCTGTAAGGTAGACAGTAAAAAAAGAGGCTTAATTGCCAAATTTTATACTGACTCTACCCTTGCAGGGTCTTTTTTTGTTATATTAGTA
>JARBTT010000159.1 GCA_029240055.1 Anaerosinus sp. | reverse complement strand
ATTGAAACACCAATGACTCCTGAGTTTTTCGAAGCGTTTTTTAAGAAAAAGCAAGCAATCTTCGAGACAAAACTTGATTTTATCAATTGTGCGGAATTATATTTAAATGAGAATAACATAAACAATTATTATGGGGAAAATATGTATATTTCCAGACATGGCTATATATCTCCAATTTGGAGTAGAGAATTAACTCTGAAATTCATGAAAATAGCTGATGAAGAAAACTGGGAGTTAGCAGTTCATGATTGCTCAAACAACACAAAGTTTGCAAGAGGTTTAAATTTAAGCAGCAAAGAGGGGATGTGGTTCGGAGCTAGTAATTATGCCTGTGAATTTTCTATGATTCCATACGAAATATTTATACCAATACTCAATGATGACAATTTCAAATTTTTAAATGAAGAAGAATTGCCTGACGGTTATAAACCTCAAATTATAGATTTTTAGAATGGTCTTGTTCAAATAGACAAATAAAAATTCCATGAAAAATGCGCTATCGCGATGATAGCGCATTTTTGTATTGTTTAGTGGACTCCTGAAAGTAAAATACTTAAACAATATGATGAGATTCCAAGGAAGAATGACTAAGGATATTTTTATATCTTAAATCAAATCGAGTATAATTATTACATTTTTAGAGGAAAATAGTAAAGAAAGAATATCTTGATAAAAGGAGTTTTTTTTATGACAGAACAAAACAACCAAAATTATGCCCTAGGTGCTCCTGCTGCTTATCAACTCGCTGATGTAGTAAAAATAACACCACAATTCGAGTCCATTACTCCAAGATGGTTAACAAAATTATTTGATTGGAAGCCGTTGGAGACAGGCGTGTTCAGATTGAATAGGGTGAAAGAGGGGCAAACACCGCTGGATGCTCTTTGTAGACAGAAGGGAAATGAAAATATACCTGAAGGTTTTGTGGAATATGAGTCAAAACCTCGTGAATATGTATTAAACTCCATATCTTCGGTAATCAATTATCACACTCGTGTATCTGACTTGTATAGTAGCCCTTATGATCAAATCACAGAACAACTTCGCCTAAGTATTGAATGTGTTAAGGAAAGACAAGAAAGCGAACTCATCAACAATGATGATTATGGACTTCTAAAGAATATTGCGGATTCCCAGAGAATTCAAACGCACAGTGGTTATCCTACTCCAGATGATATGGACGAACTGATTTCAAAAGTATGGAAAGAGCCTTCCTTTTTCCTCGCCCATCCAAGAGCAATCGCAGCCTTTGGTCGTGAATGCACAAAACGTGGAGTGCCACCGGCAACTGTAACTTTATTCGGTGCACAGTTTTTAACATGGAGAGGTATTCCAATTGTTCCTACCGATAAACTATTTGTTGATGGTCAAAAAAAACCGAAGGGTAAAGCTGGTAAAACGAATATCCTGCTTGTCCGCACTGGAGAAAAGAAGCAGGGGGTTATCGGTCTTTATCAAGCAGGTCTTCCAGGAGAACAGTCCAGAGGATTATCTGTAAGATTTATGGGTATCGATAAAAGTGGAATAGGATCATATCTTCTGTCTTTATATTGCTCTGTCGCCATTCTAGTTGATGACGCCATTGCGGTGCTTGAGAACGTTGATGTAGGAAACTATTATGAGTACAAATAATAGTAATAGCATAAATTCTGGATTTGATACTACGGGACTCCAAGTAGGTTCTTCTCAGCTTAGTAGTCAGCAGTCCCTAGATACTTCTGTACTAGCAGCAATGGCAAGTGTGTATTTCCCTGAGTTTGGCAATTCGGAAGCTCCAGCTTTACCACAGTCAGTGGAGCAATCAGTGCAATCACGGAATGGAGTTTCAGAGGCGGATTTCATAAACGCAATTCCAGCTGCGTTGAAAGATGCTACTAGCAGTGAATGTCAGGCAATAAGACAAAGTCAATTCATTCCCTTTTATTTTTTGGAAGAAGCAAGATCCATTTTCACGGAGATTGAGAGTACGGTAGGCAATCAAAGTAAGAATGAATCAGAAAAACTTGTTAGCCCTAAACTCCATGTATATTGCAATCCATTTGATGTGACGGCTATTCGTAAGGATTTCCCCATATTAACGGAGAAGGTAAATGGGAAAAATCTGATCTGGTTTGATAATGCGGCGACAACACAAAAACCGAAAAGTGTAATTGAGCGCTTAACCAATTTTTATCAGCATGAAAACTCTAATATACATAGAGCGGCACATACCTTAGCGGCACGTGCGACTGATGCGTATGAGGAAGCAAGAGATAAAGTAAGAATGTTTCTGAATGCTCCTTCCACTAAAGAAATTGTGTTTGTCCGTGGTGCAACAGAAGCGATTAATTTGGTTGCCCAAAGTTGGGGAAAATACAATCTGCAGAAAGATGATGAAGTCATCGTGAGTTTGCTGGAACATCACGCTAATATTGTTCCTTGGCAAATGATTTGTTTGGAAACAGGAGCTAAACTTCGTATTATTCCTGTTGATGAAATGGGGCAGATTCTTTTGCAGGAATACGAAAAGCTTCTCAATTCTAAAACTAAAATAGTTGCTGTTACTCATGTTTCTAATACACTAGGTACGGTTACTCCAGTAGGGGAAATCGTAAAGATTGCGCATAGATATGGGGCAAAAGTGTTAATCGATGGCGCTCAGGCAGTTTCTCATATGAAGGTGGATGTTCAGGCTCTGGATTGCGACTTTTATGTCTTTTCTGGACACAAGATTTTTGCGCCTACAGGCATAGGCGTCTTGTATGGAAAATCTGAAATTTTGAAAGCCATGCATCCTTATCAGGGTGGCGGAAATATGATAGCAGATGTTACCTTTGAAAAAACAGTGTATAAAGATTCTCCTGACAGGTTTGAGGCTGGAACAGGAAATATTGCAGATGCTGTTGGTCTTGGTGCAGCTATCGATTATGTAAATTCCATAGGTATTGAAAATATCAATACCTATGAAAATAGTTTGTTGGAATACGGAATGAATAGTCTGCAATGTGTGCCAGGCTTACGACTTATTGGTACGGCAAGAGAAAAAGCTAGTGTTATGTCTTTTGTTATTGACGGTTTTACGACAGAAAAAATTGGCAATACACTTAGCGAAGAAGGAATCGCTGTTCGTTCAGGACATCATTGTGCCCAGCCGATTTTAAGAAGATTCGGATTGGAAGCTACTGTACGACCTTCACTTGCCTTTTATAACACCTATGAAGAAATTGATATACTGGTCTCAGTACTTTGCAAGTTGAAAAAAAGTCGTCTATCTTAATTAAAATATACCCTAATAGTTATAGAAAACAATGGCATTTAAAAAAGATAACTCCGATAAGAATAAGATAAATGAAAAATGCGCTATCGCGGTTTGCGATAGCGCATTTTTGTATTTAGTTTAACTCCGAATCAAGTAATCAAAGGCACCAAGGGCGGCAGTGGCGCCGGAGCCCATGGAAATGATGATTTGTTTGTATGGGCTGTCCGTACAGTCGCCAGCAGCAAATACGCCGGCGATGTTGGTAGCACCACGCCCATCGACCACAATTTCGCCTAGGCGATTGCGTTCGACAGTATCACCCAGCCAGTCGGTATTGGGTACCAGACCGATCTGTACAAATACACCTTCTAGTGCAAGCTGATACGAGGTTCCGGTGGCACGGTCTAGATAGGTGAGACCATTTACCTTATTGGTGCCGGTAATCTCCTGCGTTTGCACATTCTTGAGCACAGTGACGTTTGACAAACTGTAAAGACGCTTTTGTAAGACTTGATCGGCTTTTAGCTCTGGCATGAATTCTAACACAGTTACGTGCCCAGCTATACCAGCCAAATCAATGGCCGCTTCCACGCCGGAATTACCGCCGCCGATGACGGCAACGCGTTTGCCTTTAAAAATAGGCCCATCACAGTGCGGGCAGTATGCCACGCCCTTGTTTTTAAATTCTTGTTCGCCAGGCACGTTTACATTTCGCCAGCGAGCACCGGTTGCCAAGATAACTGATTTGCTCTTGAGCACAGCACCACTTTCTAGTTCGACTTCGATAAGTTCTTTTCTGGTTAGCCGCTTAGTGCGTTGTGCCTTGATGATATCAATATCATATTCCTTGACATGTTCTTCCAGACTCGCAGCGAGTTTTGGCCCTTCGGTGTACTTGATGCCAATAAAGTTTTCGATGCCCAAGGTCTCTTTTACTTGACCACCAAACTGCTCGGCGATGATGCCAGTACGGATACCTTTGCGCGCCGCATAAATGGCAGCGCTAGCTCCGGCAGGCCCACCGCCTACTACTAAGACGTCAAAAGGATCTTTGTTTTCCAAAGAGGCTAATGAAACTGCAACAGGTGTAGGCGATAGTTGGGCAAGGATATCTTCCAGCGACATACGACCGCTGTTGAAATATTCACCGTTTAAGTAAATCGTTGGCACAGCCATAATGTTTTTTTGCTGCACTTCTGCTGTAAACGCTGCCCCATCCACCATGGTATGGGTAATACCCGGATTGAGGATGCTCATCAGGTTTAAGGCCTGAACGATTTCTGGGCAGTTGTGGCAACTGAGACTGATGTACGACTCAAAATGATACGTACCTTGAATGGCTTTGATTTGGTCAATGATGTATGGCTCCACTTTAGGTGGGTAACCGCTAACCTGCAACAAGGCCAATACCAGCGAGGTAAACTCGTGACCTAAAGGAATTCCCGCAAATACGACGCCGTTGTCGTGATTTGCACGAGTTACACTGAAACTCGGCGTTCTTGGCAGAGCTTCAGTTTCCACTTTAATTTTAGAAGATAGAGATGCAATTTCATTGACCAGAGCAGTCATGTCACTGGACACAGCATCAGAACCTGTGCTCACTTTGAGCAGTATATCGTCTTCCAGCAGTTGTAGATATTGAGATAATTGGTTTTTAATTTCTAAGTCCAGTAACATGTTCTACACCTCTTAAATCTTGCCGACTAAATCTAGGCTCGGTTTCAGTGTTGCCGAACCTTCTTTCCATTTTGCAGGGCAAACTTCTTTTGGATTTTTTCTGATGTATTGGGCTGCTTTGACTTTATTAAGTAGAGTGCTAGCGTCACGACCGATGCCACCGGCATTGATTTCAAGCGCTTGAATAACACCGTCTGGATCAATGATGAAGGTGCCACGGTCTGCCAATCCTTGAGATTCAATTAGTACATCGAAGTTTGTAGCGAGTGTGTGTGATGGATCGCCAATCATTGCATAAGTGATTTTACCGATGGCTTCCGAAGTGTCGTGCCATGCTTTATGGGTGAAGTGGGTGTCAGTAGAAACTGAATACACTTCAACACCAAGTTCTTGTAGTGCTGCATAATGATTTTGCAGGTCTTCCAGTTCAGTAGGGCATACGAAGGTGAAGTCAGCAGGGTAGAAGCAGATAACGCTCCATTTTCCTTTAAAGTCCGCTTCCGTTACTTCGATGAAAGCACCATTTTTGTAAGCTTGCGCTGAGAAAGGTTGTACTTCAGTATTAATTAAAGACATTGTTCATTACCTCCTGAATTTTGGTTTTATATTTATAGAGTAAATACTTTTTCGAACGATAATAATTATTATTATCTGTTAATTATTATTATTGCACAAGTGAGAATGATTGTCAACAGAGGTATGAATAAATTTTTTATTTTATAAAATTAGAACTTAAAGTGGGACTATATTGCCAACTTTACCAAAATGAACTAAAAATAGAAGGAAAATAGCAGTGAAATTAGAATCTTCTATTTTTGTGTAAGTTGATGTTTGGATTTAATTGAAGAGACGTCAATTTTGTATATAGTATTTTTTAAGATAACTGGAGGAAATCGTTTGAAAAAGAGTGTAAATGTTTTAATGGGTGTTATTTTAATGATTTTATTAGTTGGGTCTACTGCATTTGCAGCAGCTGGGGCCAATGATAGTGAGGTTAAAAAGGCGCTAAATGAGGCAAGAAATGTGCAGCAATTTGGGCCGACAGAGATAAAATTACAGGATCAGGCGGTAATCAATCTCCCTAAGTTCTTTGAAATTTGGCAAACTGCTAACCACAGGAGGAACGATGATCGTATCTGTGGTGATGTATGCCTTTGTTTATGGTTGGAAATATGCAGTTGGTTTTGTCGGGCTTATTTTCGTCCATGAAATGGGCCATTATTTAGCAGCAAAGCAAAAAGGATTAGATGTA
>JARBTT010000158.1 GCA_029240055.1 Anaerosinus sp. | reverse complement strand
ACACCGTTAAAGATTTAAATCCGGAAGTGCCACAGGGACTGTATAATCCAAAAATTTTTAAGGATGAAGAAATGCCTTCTTTCTTAACGAGTATCTCGACGGCATTAGTACCGGTGTTCTTGATGGCCATATCAGCCATTGCGAAGCTGACGTTACCTAAAGAATCTATAGTGCAGAATATACTTGTTTTTCTAGGAAATCCAGATATTGCACTCTCTATTTCGGTTGCTATTGCAATATTTACCTTCGGGTTGAATCGTGGTAAAAGTATCACAGAAGTAATGAAAACTATAGAATCAGCTGTTGTTGCAATTGCTATGATCTTGCTGATTGTTGGTGGTGGCGGTGCCCTTAAACAGATTCTGATTGACAGTGGTGTTGGCAAATATATTGGCGAGTTGATGGCTGGTTCAAATCTTTCTCCACTGGTTCTGGCTTGGCTGATTGCCGCGGTTATTCGTATATCCGTTGGTTCTGCAACTGTAGCAGCTTTGACAACAGGCGGTATCGTTGCTCCGCTAATTGTTCTGTCTGGTGTTAGCCCGGAGCTTATGGTACTAGCAACTGGTGCCGGTAGTTTAATTGTCAGCCCTCCAAACGACCCTGGTTTTTGGTTGTTTAAAGAATTCTTTGGTCTTACTATTAAAGAAACCGTACGTACCTGGTGTGCAGTAGAAACAACGATTTCGATCGTGGGACTTATTGGCGTACTTGCTATCAATTTATTTGTCGGTTAATGTTTAGTGAAAAAGAAACAAGAGTTGCTGTGATTAAGTGACTCTTGTTTGTTTTTTACTAAAAGCGAGTTATAATAGAGCAATGAGTAAGTCGTTAGAAAGGGGAATTTTATACATGAAGAAAGAACCGCTCTTGCAGCTGCCGATTTTGCGGAGCTGCTATCAGGATTTGACAAAATCGGAACGGCGTATTGCTGATTATATTATAGAGAATGAAAAAAATATCATGGAACAGACGATTTCAGATATTGCTGTACATACAAACAGTTCGGAGATTACAGTTTCCCGCTTTTGCAAAAAATTAGGATTTAGTGGTTTGCAAAGCTTAAAAATTGCCTTGGCTGGAGAAATATATACACCGGATGAATCCATCTATCAGGACATTCATCAAACCGATTCTTATGAAATGATGGCGGGAAAAATCTTTCGGAATATAAATGATGGATTACAAGATACAATAAAACTTCTGGATTTCACTGCAGTGGAAAAGGCTGTAGAAATCTTGTACAAAGCACGAAGTATAGCTGTATATGGTTTTGGCAACTCGGCAACAGTTTGTCATGATATTGAAACGAGATTCCTGCGTTTTGGGATGATGGTCCATGCGTATGCCGACTCTCATATGCAGGTAACATCGGCATCGCTGTTGACGGAAAAAGATGTAGTTATTGCGGTTTCTCACACGGGGGCGACAATTGAGCTGTTGCAGTCGGTAGATATTGCGAAAGAAAATAATGCATCGGTGATTGCAATTACAAGCTATGTGCGTTCGCCGCTGGCCAAACGGGCGAATATTGTACTGCACGGCATGGGACGAGAAGTGAGATATCGCTCGGAAGCCGTAGCATCACGGTTGGTACATTTTGCTATAGCAGATTTGCTTTACACGGGGATATCTTTACAGGATACAGAAAAATATATGAGTCATATGAATAAGATGCGGCAAGCTATAGCTAAGCGGCGTGTATAATTCCAATTAGATAATTAGAATTTTCTCAGACTAGAACATAGTAGTTAAACGCTTATAGGGCAATAATACTTCTTTCTAAATAAAAAAACACTCACTTTTGTGGGCGTTTTTTGTTAATATATAAGGTTAATTATAATTTTTTACAATGAAGTTATTTTCCCAAGTTTCCTTACAGATTTTTTTTACTTCAGCTGATTTTGCTGCTAATTTCTTAGTAGTAATATTCTTATTGTTATTCACAACAACTACGGCCAAGGAGATTGTCATTAAGGGGAATTGTTCTATTTTATCGGAACGATTTTTGGCTGTTACATAACCTTGCTTCTGATGTTCTAGTGAATAAAAGGTTTTTGATTCTTTGGCGAATTGATCAATAATATTTTTACAAATGCCTTCGACATCAACGCTAGGAATAAAGGTAATAAAGTCATCGCCACCAATGTGCCCAAGAAAATGCTCTGTGCAGCTGCGTTTTAAACATTGTGATAATATGTTTGCGGTGGTAGCGAGCACGGTATCACCAGCGTCGTAACCATACACATCGTTATAAACTTTGAAGTTATCTAAGTCAATATAGATTGCACTAAAGGGAACTAGATGATTAATATAACGATTGGATTCCCAGTCGATAATTTGATTGCCTGGTAGTCCAGTTAAAGGGTTTGCATTCTTGGCACGATTTAATTCAATTTTTGTTGTGATTTCCAGTAAAGCTTTAATCGTTGTTATACCAAAATACTCATTGTCTTTTGTGATAATAATAGAATCGTAAACGTGTTCAGAATTTCTGGCCATCGCAGCCTTGGTGGCTTGTTCTACAGGGGTCGTATACTCTAAGATCAAGGGATTGGTATCTATTAGTAACTTTACTGGACGATTGCTATAGATTGACATACCATAGTTTGTTGCTAAGTTACTGAGAAAAAATTCTCGGCTAATTAATCCGATTGGACAATTGTCATCGACGATGATGATGTCCATGTGGTCATGATTGCTATGTAGATAAGTTAGAATTTCTTTGCCTAAGGTATCTGAGGAAAAATAAATTTGTCTTGTGGCAATTTCACTAATTGGCGTACTAAGCCGAGTATTCATTGTGAATTCTTCCTTTTTTAGGTAAGCATTTTTAATGAATTGCGTAAGTTCCTCATCTAATGCATTAAATTCTGGTGCAGGCCGACTAAGGTAAAATCCTTGACCATACTGAACTCCCAAGGTAATCAAGGTAAGGAGCTCTTCTTTGATTTCAATGCCTTCAGCAATGATGGTCATATGGGCTGCATTAGAAACATCGACCAATGCTTTAACAATCGCTTGCTTAGTTTTATCGGTATGAATATTTCTAATCAATTCAATGTCAATCTTTATAAATTGTGGTGAGGTTCTGGATAATAACGTTAAGCCTGAATATCCTGAGCCAACATCATCTAGAGCGATACGATAGCCTTGATTGCGATAGTTATCCAAAATCGCACGAAAATTGGTGTAATCATCGATGGCAGTTTTTTCAGTTACTTCAAAGATAATGTTATCGATATTTAATTGATATTTATCTAGAAGTTTTTTCGTAGTTCCTTGGTGGAAACGTTTATCATATAATATTTTTGGTTCAACGTTTAAAAATAATAATTGATTTGTTAGCATATTTTTTGCAGTAGTTATGGCCGTTTTTCTACACAAATAATCAAGTTTCCAAGACTTGTCATGTTTTGCGGCAATTTCAAATAACTTCTCGGGACTTGCTAATATACTATCGGCAGGGCCACGACTGAGTGCTTCGTAGCCAAGTACAGAACCGTCTCTTAAACTGAGGATTGGTTGATAAACGGAAGTGATTAATTGATTACTTATTATATTGTTCAGTTCTTTTAAATAATTACCAGACAAAATTATGTATCTCCTTACGCAATATAGTAATATAACAAATATAGCAATAAATTAGGTGGATTTTGTTAACAATAAATTAAGTTTTTGTAAAGTTTAAAGAAATATTGTATTGTTTATAATAATAGTATTGTAAAATAAAATTACTAAGGAGCAGATTTTTAGTCTATAATTAATAAATAATATCAGTATGAAGAGAGTGAGTAATCATGATGGATATGGAAAGCTTGATTAGAGCGGCCAAAGAAGCACGGGAAAAAGCATATAGTCCTTATTCTAATTTTAAAGTTGGTGCAGCAGTGATGACACCTAGCGGAAAAATTTACAGCGGCTGTAATGTTGAAAATGTTTCTTATGGTTTGACCAATTGTGCGGAAAGGACGGCGATCTATAAAGCGGTATCGGAAGGAGAACATTCCTTTATAGCCTTAGCGGTCGTTGCTGATACAGAAGGCCCAGTAGCACCTTGTGGAGCATGTAGGCAAGTGATTGCTGAGTTTGGCATTGAGCAAATTATTCTAGGAAATATTAAAGGTCATACGAAAATATTATCTTTGGAAGAAATATTACCTTATGCTTTTACTAAAAATGATCTTGCCTAGTCTTAAACCATTTATAAGATCTATTTAAAATAGTTAAAATAATGTTTATAAAATAAAAAAATCTAGAGAATTTTAATTATTGCCAAATTAGTTCTATCATTATATAATAAAATCAAATTTCATAAAATAGTTATTTAACGTTGCAAGTCAATAAAAAACAAAAAATAAAAACGAGCATAGACTTGAAAGCCTTTGCTCGTTTTGTAGTTAGTTGATTAACGTGGTTTACGCGATAATAATTTAATCACCCTAGCACCCGTATTACGAATACGGCGCAATGGCGCTACGCTTACTTTTATTTTTGGTTTCATATCTTTTACAGCACCGAAGTCGCCACGTTTCAGATATGTTGTTTTTGTTTTTTCTGGTTTTAAAATAGCTTTTATTGCAGCAACTGTTCTTTCTGGACGACTATTTTCACTACAAGTAAAAATATCAATTGCTGTATAACCTAAAGCAGGATAATTGTGAATACTAATATGACCTTCATGTAACAATAGTAAGGCAGTTAGCTGTTCTCCCTCAAGAAACTGCATGTTTTCGTCTAACAAAGTCATGTTGGATTCTTCCACAGCTTTTTTGATGGTTTCTTTTAAATCTATAAGGTTATTTAAATTATTTGATTTGCAACCGTACATATCGACAGTTAAGTGTCTAGCAAGAATTTTCACTAAAATATCGCCCCTTTAATAAATTAAGTAATGATCTTGAGGCGCAACATATTCCTCAAAAATTGATAGGATGGCAGGTCAAAACCTTAACTTGGTTTGATAGGCACTCTATTAGAATTAGATATTATCATACAATTTATTATTATAATTTGTTAAGGCATGAAAGTAAAGGCTTTTATCTGATTTTTTGTTTTGAAAATTGTAGAACAATGATGAATATATAGTGAATATATCTAGTAATTTATGTTAAAATAAAAAAAGACTTATTTAAAAGAGACTGTTACAGGATGCCCAGATGCTAGGCGGGACGAGAACACGAGCGAGGGCGTACGTGTAGTACGTTGAGCGAGTGCTCGCAGGTTGAGCAACGCAGATGGGTATTTTGTAACAGCCTCTAAAAAGGAGATTATGATGAGTAATACTATAACAAACCTACTTAATATTAAATATCCAATTATTCAAGGTGGCATGGCTTGGGTTTCCGAAGCGAATCTTGCTGCTGCTGTATCCAATGCTGGTGGTGCCGGTATTATATCAGCTGGTGGTCGTGATGTTAGTTTCGTGAGAGAGCAGATTAATTTGGCTAGAACCTTAACTGATAAACCATTTGGGGTCAATGTACAATTGATGTCCCCGAACAAAGAAGAAATTATTGATGTTATATGTGAAGAAAAGGTTGCGTTTGTAACACTAGGGGCAGGTAATCCGGTGCCATTTTTCCAAAAGTTAAAAACAGCAGGCGTAAAAATAATTCCTGTTGTTCCAAATGTAAAACTTGCAACACGTGTTGAAGCTGCTGGTGCTGATGCTATCATCATTGAAGGGATGGAAGCAGGTGGACATATTGGCGTGATTACGACAATGCCACTGATGACGCAGGTTATTCCGGCGGTGAAGATTCCAGTCGTTGTTGCTGGTGGAATCGCGGATGGTCGTGGATTAGCTGCAGCTTTAATTATGGGAGCGGCAGGAGTACAAATGGGAACTCGTTTTTTGCTTGCTGAGGAATGCAAAGTACATAATAATGTAAAAGATAAACTAATAGAAGCAATTGATACAGACTCTATCATAACAGGACAATCTATTGGACATGGTGTGCGGGGCTTGAAAAATAAATTCTCAGTAAACTTTGTTGAATTAGAACGAAAAGGTACTCCAGAAGCTGAGCTCATTAAACTTGCTACTGGGACGAATAAATTGTCGGCGATCGATGGCGATGTTGAAAATGGTATGGTGCTGGCAGGACAAAGTTTATTACCGTTAAGAAAAGTAGAGCCTGCAAAAGATATTATTGAAACGATGATTGG
>JARBTT010000157.1 GCA_029240055.1 Anaerosinus sp. | reverse complement strand
GAAATGATCCGCCGGCTGCATGGTACGGTGACAGCAATGAAAATTGAGAAACTTCTGGAAAGGAATATATTCAAATTATCAAGCGGAGAAAAGCAAAAGATTGCCATTGCTTCCGTCCATGCGGCAGGGCCTTCTATTTTCGTACTGGATGAGCCTTCGTCTAATCTAGACCAGCAAGCTACGGAAGAACTCAGAGATATTCTTTGTCTGCTGAAAGAGAACGGCCATACTGTCATTATCGCTGAACACCGCTTGCATTATCTGATAAACCTTGTCGACAGGGTGGTTTACATGGAGCAAGGAAGAATCGCCGCGGAGTACGACCGGCAAAGTTTTTTATCTATGTCGGAAAAAGAACGCATAGATAAGGGGCTACGGTGTATTTTTCCGGAAAAACTGGCTTGGCAGCGGTGCGATAGAGAAAAACAGGCAGAGGAAGAAGTTTTGGAGCTGGACCGTTTATGTTTTGAATATATGGGCAGCTCACCAGTGCTGGACGGAATGTGCCTTAAGGCCGGAAAAGGTGAAATTATTGGCGTTACAGGCTTAAACGGTGCAGGAAAAAGTACCTTTGCCAAAATTCTTTGCGGGTTGCTGGGCGAAAAGAAAGGGACAGTAAGGATATCGTCTGTTCAGGCCAAAGCCGGCGAACGCTTGCAGCATTCCTATTTTGTTATGCAGGATGCCGACTACCAGCTGTTTACCGAGAGTGTGGAGGAGGAACTGGGGCTGGGAAATGAAGCCATGCCGCAGGTGACTGCTAAAATAGAGGAAGCGATGGAAAGTCTTGGCCTTGTCCCATTCAGGAACCGTCATCCTGCTTCGCTTTCGGGCGGACAGAAACAGCGGGTGACGATTGCTGTGGCTCTGGTCAAAGGGGCGAAACTGCTGCTTCTTGATGAACCTACCAGCGGTCTGGATGCAGAAAATATGCGGCGGGTTGCCTTAATGCTCCGCAAGGTTTCGGAAGAGGGGAAAACAGTATTTGTCATCACCCATGACTATGAGTTTATCGTGCATACCTGTACCAGGATTGTCAATCTGGAAGAAGGAAAAATTGGTGCGGATTTTTTTCTCAATGACGATAATTTCATACAATTGAAACGCTTGTTTAATTTTGTTTGAACATTGTTTCGTTTATAATCTGAATGAATTAACAGGATTCATGATGTAGAGAAGCAACTTCTGACTGATATCAATAAACGTGGGGTTGGTGACTATGCGCGAAAATGCTGCAAAGAAATATCAGATATTTAACCCGCATGACGAAATTTGCCCGATATGTGCCGAACTCAATCATATTTACGCAAGCAACTTGTTTCATAATGAGATGCAAGTACCAGCAACAGTCGGTGAGGGCTACTGCCGACGGATTGTTGTCAAACCTTCCATGAAAATATCAATCAGCGATATCACTTTTTATGAAAAAATGACAATAGGCGAAAAACAGGGTAGCTCTCTGCACAGTCTGGCTTTTTGCCTGGGAGAGGGATTTCTATGGCGGGTGGAGGGGAATCCAAAGGAATATGGGATCGCCTGTGGGGAAAGCTGTATATTCAACAGCGACCAAGGCATCAGTATCAGCAGCCATCATCCGGGTTCTCGTTTTTTGGGGATTTGCGTGGAGTTTGATTTTGATATTATTACCAGTTTTATGCAGCACAAGAGAAAAGACTATGCATATAAAAGTTTGTTTGCCGGCCGTAATATTTTATGTAATGGGAAAACTTCCCCGGGCATCCGCCTGATTCTCAACGACATGATGAATTGCCGCTACCGGGAACATCTGAAAAAAATCTATCTGGAAGGAAAAATACTGGAGCTGGTTGCCGTCTATCTGGATGAAGCTGTTTTTGAAGACGGGACCAGGACAGTTGCGGGCAAAGTTTCCGCCTATGACCGGGAGGCCCTGTACAAAGCCAGGAATATCCTGGACGAAAATCTTGCGGCGCCGCCGACGCTGGGAAAGCTGGCAAAATTGATCTGCCTTAATGAATATAAGCTCAAAACCGGCTTTAAGGAATTGTTTGGCCTGCCGGTTCATGCCTATATTATTGACAAGCGGCTGGAGCTTGCGCGCCTGCTGATCGAGGACCAAAAACTCCGGGTTACGGAAGCGGCTCTATTGGTCGGTTATAATGATTTAAGCTATTTCGCGGAAAAATTCCGGGGAAAATATGGCGTTAATCCGTCGCAATACAGTAAAAACCGGTAAATTTGCTTTCATATAGATAGTTAATTTAAGGCACAAGGAATACTGCATTCTTTGTGCCTTAAATATTTTTACCATGAAACTTATCGGTTCGCCGCCCCAAATCAGTTTTTTGCTCTATTTTCTTAAGTTGACGAACATTGATCTATATACCATAAAAGTTATCCGGTTTGTCCTAGCTAATAAAATATAAATCAGTTACACTCATTTATAAATGAGTATGACAATCAATATCAGTAACGGCAATATATAGTTAAGTTTGAATAGTAAAGAAATGGAGAGGTTGTATTGAGTAAATCAGTAGTATTAAAATCCCAATCTGTTGAATCCACTATGCTGCTGCCTCTTTGGGGACGCGCTACATATAGCCGGAAAGATCCAGCTATTTTAGATGACCAGGATGCAATTCGGGTTATTAAAAACTGTGACTATAATTTTGCTCCTGTTGCTAAATCGTTTGGAGAGTTTAGTGGCTTGACATATATTGCTCGGGCGAGAAGATTTGATGATGCTATACGCAATTATCTTACAATGCATCCTAGGGCAACTGTAGTAAACATAGGTGCTGGTCTTGACACGACTTTTTCCAGAGTTGATAACGGCCTCATTAATTTTTACAACCTTGATTTACCAGATGCAATCGCTTATCGAAAGAGTTTAATTGAAGATACGCCTCGCAATATCTGTATTGCTAAGAATTTTCTTGATCCTTCCTGGTTTGATGACATAATTTTTAATATAGAAGATGGCATAGTTTTTATTTCCGCAGGCGTCTTTTACTATTTTAAAGAAGAGCAATTAAAAATAATAGTTGCAGCTATGGCACGTCGTTTTCCTGGCGGAGAATTATATTTTGATGCAGAGCCCCAATATGCGGTTAAAGGTTCCAATAGGATGGTTGAGAAATCCGGTAACAAGGGAGCAATGATGCATTTTTGGGTTAACAATAAGGAACAATTGGCGCGATGGTCACCTGAAATTAGGGTTTCATCTCAATCACTGCTTAAAGGCATAACTATGAATGCGAGTTGGGGTATTGGCACTCGCCTGGCATGTAGGGCATGTAATTGTATAAAGTTTATGAAACTCATGTGTTTGCAATTTGTTCATTGAATTAAAAACTCTTGTGAATTATTGCTATTGTTTTTTTATTCTTGATTATGAGAATTGCTATCAATTATAAAATGCAATTTGGAGGTTAAATTTTGAGTGGTTTTATAAAGATATGTTCTTATGCCAAAGAACACAGAAGAAAGACATATTTGGCGATCTTTTTAATTTTTCTCAGTGCTTTATCTGGAATTGTTCCCTATCTTTTTACTTACGATCTGATGATTCGCTTTATTGAATTAAATACTGTTACTCTAAATTATTTATTACTTATATCAGCCGGAATATTTATTAGTTTATTATTGCAATCTTTTTTATTTTATAAGGGCTTAACTGCATCACACCAAGCCGCTTATGATACTTTGATGGAATTGAGAATTAAATTTGCCGAAAAGATGTCAAAATTACCGATGGGAGATATAAAAGCAAGAGGCGTAGGAAGTTATAAGAAAAATTTTGTTGATGATATTGAAAGTACCGAAACCTTATTAGCTCATATGATACCAGAGGGTATTCCGTTTGTAATAGCACCCATTATAGTTTATATTGTTTTATTTTCATTAGATTGGCGGCTGGGATTTCTTTCGCTTGCATCGGTATTTGTTGGTATGATACCGATTTTTATCATGATGAGGAGCAGTTTAAAAAAGATGGGGCATTATTATGATTCTGCCCGTAAGATGAACGCAACGATTGTTGAGTATGTTTCCGGTATGGAAGTTATAAAAATTTTTAATAGAACATCAAGTTCTTATGAAAACTATGTGATGTCTATTGAAAATTACAAAAAATATACGTTGGATTGGTTTAAAGAGTCGTGGACTTATATGGCTATTTATAGTTCTATACTTCCGTGTACGATATTATTTCTATTGCCTGTAGGTACAATATTTTATATTAATGGCACATTGACTTTTCCTGTACTGGCGTTTTCTTTGCTTTTGTCTATGGGGCTGGGTCAGCCATTACTTAGATTGGTTGACTTTATGCCTACTATTCCTGTGTTAAAGCACAAAATAGAGCAGTTGGAGAAAACATTTAGTGGTCAAGAGTTAATTACTTTAAATAAAAATATAAATCCTACTCATTATGACGTAGATTTTCGTAATGTTTATTTTGGCTATGAAGAGCAAAATGTTATCAGAAATATTTCTTTTACAGCTAAGGAAAATAATGTTACTGCTATTGTTGGTGCTTCAGGCAGTGGAAAAAGCACTTTAGCTAAATTATTGGTGCATTTCTGGGATGTAAAAGCAGGGGAGATCACTATAGGTGGCGTTACTATACAAGATTTTTCTTTTGAAGAATTGATGAATATTGTCAGTTATGTTTCGCAGGATATTTTCCTGTTTAATACTACGGTTATGGAAAATATTCGCATTGGCAGACCTGATGCAACCGATGAGGAAGTTATTGCGTGTGCAAAAGCTGCTATGTGTCATGACTTTATAACTGAATTGGACAGAGGTTATGAAACTATTGCCGGTGAGGATGGCAATAAATTTTCGGGGGGAGAAAAACAAAGAATTAGTATAGCTAGAGCCATTTTGAAGAATGCGCCTATTATTGTTTTAGATGAAGCTACTGCTTTTACTGATCCTGAAAATGAAGATAAAATTCAAGCAGCTTTAAACAAATTGATTATTGGCAAGACAGTAATTGTTATTGCTCATAGGCTTTCTACTATTGCCGATGCCAATAAGATTATTGTATTGGATAAAGGTGCTTTAATTAGTGAGGGAATCCACTCCCAATTGCTGAAGTCTTCAGACGTATATCAGCATTTATGGAATTCTCATATGGAAACCTTGCATTGGGGCATCAAGGTTAAAGGAGGCAGCGCATGTTTAAGATCATCAATAGGCTTTTGAAAATGGCCGGTGAATATTCCATGCGGATAAAGTTTGCCTTTTTTCTTAGTACTTTTGAAGCTTTTTTGGGCCAAGTTCCGATGTTAGCCGTGTTATTTGTTTTGATTAAAATATCTGCCAAGGATATTACGGTTCAAGATGTTCAACTTGTAGCTTTAGTTATTGTACTTAGTATTATGGTAAGAGCTTTATTAAAAAGATGGATAGATGGCTTACAAAGCAGTACTGGTTATGAGATTTTTGCTAAAGAAAGATTAAAGCTGGGTGATCATTTAAAAAGGCTGCCAATGGGATATTTTTCCGATGGAAACATCGGTAAAATTACCGCCGTTGTTACTTCTGATTTGGTTTTTATTGAAGAACATTCCATGTCGGTGCTTTCTAAGGTTGTTTCTTGTTATCTTGGTATTGTAGTTAGTGTAATTTTGCTGTTTACGTTTGATTATCGCATTGGTTTTATTTCGGTCTTTACTTTTATATTAGCCTCTTTTGCTTTAAAACAAGTTGAAAAAGTTATTGTAGTTCGGGCTGCAGACAGGCAGGAAAGTCAATCCAGACTGATTAGTGCTGTTTTAGAATATGTAAAAGGTATTTCCGTAATTAAATCCTTCAATATGACGGAAGAAAGAACGGAGAGGATATATCAAGAATTTAGAAAACATCGTGATGTAAATATTAACTTTGAAGAAGAGTTTATTCCGCCAAGTATAAATTTTGATAGAGCTTTAGCACTTGGTACGACTCTTACTGTCCTTGCCTCATCCTATTTTTATTTTACTAATACAATGGAACTATCCATGGTGCTTGTAATGATAATTTTTGCATTTCAAATATATCTGCCATTTAAAACGATAAATGTACTTAGTGTCATTATTAATATTATGAAAAATGCTTTGGACCGTTTTGATTCAATTTGTAAAATAGAAAATGTTGATAAAGATGGCAAAGACATTGTTTTACATGATTTTGCTATTGAATTTAAAAAT
>JARBTT010000156.1 GCA_029240055.1 Anaerosinus sp. | reverse complement strand
ATACTCTTCGAATGAAATGTCGTCAGCTATTTCAGTGGGATGACCATACAGGGAAAGATTATATAACGCAATTTCCAAATCGTCACTTAGTCTTTGTCGTTCACTTTTAAAAGACTAGGAAGTGGCGTGCATTTGATTTTTAAAATTTCCGGGTAAAAAACTTATTATCCTCAATCAGGCTTTCCGGTGTGTCAAAACCAAGTCGGTGCAGTAGCTCAATAACGTAAGGATTGTCAATCGGAGTTGGATAGAGGGCTTTTTCACCATAAGTATTGATGTGCTCTTTTGCGGTATCTTTGTCGAGAATGGATTTGGGTCCACCGACACAGCCACCTGTACAGCCCATGCCTTCAAAAAAGTTGGCTGTTATCTGACCGGCTATTAATTCGTTGATCATGGCCTTGCAGTTTACCACGCCATCAGCTTGACGCGTCTTGATGGCAATTTTTCGGTTTGGATTTAGGCGCTCGACTGTATCTTTTACAGCTTCACTGACGCCGCCCACCCGGGCGTAGATTCGTCCGGCTTTGGAAGAGTTTTCTTTTTCGTTGGCGGCAAAAAGTGTTAAATCTACTTTAAGCAGATCAAATAATTCCTTGGTTTCCTGAAATGTCAGTACATGGTCGATGGCGCCCTGTAGGTCAGCCTCTTTTGCTTCTGCTTTCTTGGCTACGCAGGGACCAATGAAAACTGTGACGGCATCGGGATGAAGGATTTTTACCGTACGTCCTGCCGCGATCATCGGTGATACGGTTGCCGGTACGTGAGGCATCAGGTCGCTGTATATTTTGCGAATCATTGCAATCCACATCGGACAGCAGCAGCTCGTTAACTGGTAATCTTCTTCTGAAATAATGTTTTGATCAAATTCCAGCGCTTCTTTCAACGTTAGAATATCGGCAAAAACAGCAACCTCGACCATGCCGTCAAAGCCCATTTGTTTAAAAGCATTGCGCAGCATTCCCGGGGTAACCTGATCGCTAAATTGACCGATAAAGGCCGGGGCAATGAGTGCATAAGCCAGCTTTTTTTTGCCACGCAGCGATTCCATACAGGACAATACATCTTTGGAAATTTTCAAACCATTCGTATTTGCCCTGTTCACGCAGGCTTCCAAATTCCAGAATACCGGATGGATTTCGGGAGTGAAAAGACAATTTAATTCACTTTTATCAAAATCCTCGAATAGATTTTTTAGGGAAGTATCACTTTCGTGATCTGACGCTGATGTTTCCAGTATTTTTTTTTGTAAATCTTTAAATGTCTGCATACCTCACGCTCCTTTTTCCTTTTGTATTATTCATAGTATTTCCAAGCGAACTTCTCTTAATAGCTTATCATAATTATTTAAAAGCAGGAAGCAGTTTGGTTATTTTTTGTAAAAGGAATGCAGACAATCTACCGTCACTTCGTCTATCTTATCTATTTAGGCTCTTTTTCAAATTGTCCTTGACAAAGGGTACAGATTATATTTTGTTAACAGCCAATATTTTTCAGTTTTTCCCCACGCATCAAATTTTTTTCTATTTGTTCCAACGAAACGTTTTTTGTCTCTGGTATAAAATAAATCGTTAAAAAGATAAAAATCACATTCAAAACACCATATAACCAAAAAGTAACCGATGAACCTAGCGTATCCACTAAAGTTAAAAAACTGGCTCCTATGATCGTGCAAGAAATCCAATTTGTCATTGTTGAACATGCAATTCCAAAATCACGGCTTTTAAGAGGCTGGATTTCTGAACACAGGATCCACACAACAGGACCAGCACTCATAGCAAATCCTGCGATACAAAGCATCGCCATCGAAGCTGAAAGATATGGGATAAACCATATCGTATTTCCACTTTCCAAAACATGAAGACATAAACCTAGAATAAACATAGATATCGCCATAACAAAAAAACCAATTTTCAGTGCCGGTTTACGACCAGATTTATCAACCATATCCACTGCTATGAATGTTGCTAAAACAAAAACAAGGCCATTGATTACAGTTCCTATCATTTGATCTTCCGTACTTGAAAAACCTGCCAAGCTCAAGATTTTAGGTGAATAGTACATAATGATATTCAGTCCTGTGAATTGTTGCATAGCTTGTAACATAACTCCTAAAAAAACGGCTCTGCGTACATTTTTATTCGCTTTAAACAAAGCCCACCCAGCCTGTTTTTCCTTTAAGGCTTCTTGTATATCCACAAACTCTGCTTCTGCTATTTTTTTACTGGTATGCAGCGATTGCAGCACACGATTTGCCTCATTCAATCGTCCCTTAGATGCCAGCCAACGAGGACTATCTGGCAGCCGAAACACGGAACATATCAGCACAAATGCAGGGATAGCAATGATAACAAGCATCCATCGCCATGAACCACTGTAGCTGAATGCTGTATCAGAAAGAAATGCTGCTAAGATGCCTACCGTAACCATAAGCTGATAACCAGATATAACTTTCCCCCTTGATTCTTTAGGTGCCATTTCCGCCAAATATAAAGGAGCAGTATATGATGCAATACCTACAGCAATCCCTAAAAGCAAGCGGAAACCGACCAGCATACTTACATTGATCGCCAGCCCTGATCCCAAAGAGCCAACAATAAATAAAAAAGCTCCAACTAAAAGACTGCGTTTCCTGCCAAGATTCGCTGATAAAAAAGCAGCAAACAAAGCTCCTGCTGCTGCTCCCAGCATCATCGAACTTACAACCCACTCTTGTAATTGACTGCTCAATTGCCATTCTTTCGTAATAAATGGCAATGCTCCAGAAATTACACCTTGATCGAGACCAAACAATAAACCCGCCATTCCCGCCGTACAAAATATAAATGTACGGATTCGTTTCACCGCATAATCCTTCGCATGCTCTGACATATTTAATCTTTCTTCTACAACATTTTCTATCATTTTATGAACGCTCCTCTAGTTGAATGATTTTCGTCTCATTTTTTGATAAAGTATGAAAAGTATGAAAACTTTGAAAAGTATGAGATATTTATTATTCTTTTCAAAATCGATAAATATTTGAAACATTTGAAATATTTATTTGGACAACACTTCTTTACTTAGAAGTTTTATAACTTTGTCAATTCTGAATAACACTCTTTCAAATTTGTATATAGTTTTTGGTAAAGCTTATGCCCCTTCTCATAGTATGCATAATTTTGTGCGATTGGCTGGCAATAGTCCTTTGTACAAACAAAATGCTCACAAGCAGATTCAATATCTTTAAAAACGCCGGCCCCAACACCTGCCAATATGGCAGCTCCTAATGCTGCTCCATCTTCCGATACCGGTACCTTAACTTCACATCCATACATATCAGCGATCATTTGTCGCCAAACCGGGCTTTTGCTTCCACCACCGCAAGCCATCATCTCATGTACCGTTATCCCCAGTTCCCGTAAAATGTCGTTACAATCCTTCAACGAATAAGATACCCCTTCCATCACAGCTCGAAACAGATCTTCTTTCGTATGCATGGCAGATAAACCAAAGAAAACGCCCCGACAGTCTGGATTTAAATGAGGCGTCCGTTCTCCCATGAGATATGGTAAATAAATCAGCCGATTACTTCCGCACGGAACTTTGTCGACCGCTGCATTGATAAGATCATAGACCTCTTTATGCTCTACTACCGCCCTGTCTTTATAGTCGCCAGCAAAATTATCCCGAAACCACTTTAACGACAGACCCGCAGCCTGAGTGACTCCCATTACATGCCAACATCCAGGAACCGCACAGCAAAAACTGTGCACTCGGCCGTTTGGATCGATTTGAGGCTGACTCGTATGCGCAAATACGACTCCACTCGTTCCAATTGTAGTAAAAGCCTTCCCATCTTTTACTACACCGGTACCAATTGCTGCAGCTGCATTATCACCAGCTCCGCCAACAATGACACTCAACTCAGAAAGGCCTGATTTTTCTGCAAATTCACCGCTGATATACCCGGTAACATCTGGTGATTCATAGACCTTTCCCAAAAGTCCCTTATCAATATTTAATTTTTCAAGTACTTCATCAGACCAGCAACGATTCTTTATATCAAGCAGCTGCATGCCGCTTGCATCTGAAACTTCTGTTGCATATTCTCCGCTCATACAAAAACGAATATAATCTTTTGGCAAAAGAATATGACGGCACTTTGCATAATTTTGTGGTTCATGATTTCGAACCCAAAGAATCTTCGATGCTGTAAACCCCGTTAAAGCCGGATTTGATGTGATTTCAATCAAACGTTCAGCTCCAACTTTATCAGTAATTTCCTGACATTCATTTACTGTTCGTTGATCGCACCAAATAATAGATGGTCGAATGACCTGATTTTCTTTATCCAGCATAACGAGACCATGCATTTGTCCAGAAAGGCCGATTCCTTTTATATCTTGACCATTGACTCCCGACTTCTGTAAAACATCTTTTATCGTTTTCAATACAGCATTGCACCAATCCTTAGGATCTTGCTCTGCCCAGCCATTTTGAGGCTGATAAAGCGGATACGATTGTACCGAAGAAGCTTTTACCTGACACTCGTCATCAAACAATACCGTCTTTGTGGCAGATGTTCCCAAGTCGATTCCCAGTAGATATTTCAAAAAATCCATCTCCAATCTTATGTGCTTGAGCACACTTTATATTTTCAATATATCATTCAAAAATGTGCTCGTCAACATTTTTTATATTTCAATGACAAAAAAACCACCGATGCACGCTTTATATAAAATAAAAAATCTGTAAACCATATGTCTACAGATTTTCCAAAACTTTTATTTCATTTTTTAAAATATGTCGTTCTTTTTTCGGCGTTGTCCCATTTACAAGATAAGCAAACACCACCTGCATAGCATCGCGTCCTTGTGTATAGGGATGCTGATAAATCGTCACATCTACTACATGCCGTTTCATCATCTCAACCGTGGTTGGAGCACTGTCGAAAGATACAACTGTTATTTTTTGCTCTCGCGCTTGTCCAATCAAAGCCCTGCAAACGCCATATACACCACCTGCAACAATAAAGACAGCATCCATTTCTTCATATTTTTGCAATAATTTCGTCGTCACTTCAAAAGCCCTTATATCATCATCTTCTGATTCCATGATTTCCAGTAGCTGAAACTCCGGATACTTTTTTTCCATAATTTTCTTAAAACCAGCAATTCGCTGATTATGTCCTGAAACCTTGAACGATCCTGTTACAACACCGACTTTTGCATGCCCTTTCATCAAAAGCCCCATGATCCCACAAGCGGTTTCACCGCCATTCGTATAATCGCTGCCAACAAAACAAGCTCTTTTACTATTCGCTATATCTGTATTGACTGTAACTACAAATATACCATGATCGACTAATTCATTGATTTTATTACATACTCTTATATCACTTATTGGATTTATGATCAATGCATTGACCTCAGATTTCATTTCATCCATAAGTTCGCACTGTCTTCTTACATCATAGCCACACATCGTCTTGATCGAAACCCTTACGCCATATGCCACATATTCTATGCCAGTGGCTCGAATGCCGCGAATGACTTCATCGAAAAAAGGATTTCCTTCTGAAACCAACAAAACACCTATAACTAATTTTTTTTTCTTCGCGGCAAGAGCTTTACCAGCTGGATTCGGCTCATATCCCATTTGTTCCGCTATTTTTCTTATAAAAACCTCTGTTTCCGGTTTTACCTTTCCCCGATTATTCAGGACACGATCAACAGTCCCACGGGAAATATTGCATATTTCTGCTATTTTTTTAATTGTTATTGCCATTTATCGCATCTCTTTTCTTTTACAAGCACTTTTTCAATAAACTATAACACGCACCTATGTGCTCGTCAACAACACCTCTTATTCAAGAAAAATCCAATACAGCAAATCGCTTGCACTAAAAATAACTGTCAATTTCGCTAACTAAATTGACAGTTATTTTTTTAGTGCTATGCTAGAAATTAATTTAAAGTGTGCTTGAGCACATAATATACAGTCCAAGAGACGAAATGACGCCTTTTCAAATTATATAAATTGTGTTGACAAGTTAAAACTAAAATGATAAATTTTACTGGTAAATACAAAAGTAGGACGTATCATCTGTCATAATTAACAATTTAGTATTGTAAATCATCAGTCCTGCTACTCTATAATTAAATCTTCCTTCATGAGTTTTAAACGAGATATTCAAAG
>JARBTT010000155.1 GCA_029240055.1 Anaerosinus sp. | reverse complement strand
TTTCATGGGCTTATCTTGTTGTCTTTGGTTCACTTGTTGGGCATGGCTCTTATTACTGGTTGGTCAATCGTGCAGGCCCATTACTCCCATCGACCTGGACCTACGTCTCACCAGTTATTGCCCAATTTGTCGGCTACTACGTCCTGTCAGAATATTTATCAGGTTATTCATTTATCGGGCTAAGTTTGGTTTTATGGGGTGTATTTTTAGTTAGTAGAGCTGTGACATTAAGAAACTGGTTAAAAAAGCTATTACAAAGTTTAGCAGCTTCTTAGAATAAATATGTTATGAGAATTGTAATACGTTAAAAGCAACTTTCTATAATGAATATAAGTTGCTACAACCAAAGGTTTGATTGCAGTTCCTTTCTATCTATTGTAAAATAACTGCATATGAATATTTAAAAAGCGAGGTAGATTTATGAATGCAGTTATATTTGACATGGACGGCGTAATAATCGATAGCGAACCAATTAATACTGGTCTTTCGATCAAAACCGTTGCCCATTTTGGGAGCAGCATTACCAGTGAAGAAATGGAAAAATACGCTGGATCAACGATGAAAATTATTTATTCTAGCATTAAAGAAGTTAAGCACCTTGCTGCCCCAGTAGAAGAAATCATTGCTTATATGCAAGCAAGTATGCTCAGAAATTTATCCGAAGAAGATATCGAACCAATTGAAGGTATCCGTGAATTACTTATTGCCTTAAAAGAAAAAAATATTCCCACAGCAATTGCTTCTTCTTCGCCAAAAAATTTAATTGAGGCTGTTGTTGAAAAATTTAAATTACAAGAGTATTTTACTTATCTTGTCAGTGGCAATGAGGTAAAGCACAGCAAACCAGATCCAGAGATTTACCTTGTAACAGCTGAAAAACTAGGTGTCGCTCCTAGTGATTGTGTCGTCATTGAAGACTCAAAAAATGGGGTAAATGCCGCGAAAAATGCTGGCATGACTTGTATCGGCTTTAGAAATCTAAATTCCGGTAAACAGGATATCTCCCGCGCCGATGTCATTGTCGATGCGATTACTGAAATTGACCTAAGCAAATTTTAATCCTATATATTTTTAAGGGAGGGAAATTAATGAAAGCTGTCATTTTTGATTTGGATGGTGTGATTATTGATAGTGAACCACTCTATCTAAGGATTAATATAAAAACGTTGAACCATTATGATATCAAAGCTTCCGAGGAAGATTTTAATCAATTTGTTGGTATGACGGATGTCGGTGTATTCACTACCTTAAAAGAAAAATATCAGTTTCCTTATACAATAGAAGAAATGCTTGCTTATCATAGCGAACTTGTTTGGGATACTTTTAATCATTTAGAAGCTGAACCAATCGAAGGTATCCGTAATCTATTACAAACCTTAAAAGATCATCATATTCCCACAGCTGTTGCATCTTCTTCGCCAAAAAAGATCATCAATGTAATTCTCAGCAAATTTGAACTTGATGACTATTTTAAGCTGATTGTCAGCGGCCAAGAAGTATCTCATGGGAAACCCGCCCCAGATATTTTTCTTGAAACTGCAAAAAGACTGCATGTTGCCCCAGCTGACTGTGTTGTAATCGAAGACTCTAAAAACGGCACCATTGCAGCAAAAAAAGCTGGCATGGAATGTATCGGCTTTCAGAATTTAAATTCTGGCAACCAAGATTTAAGCATCGCTGATGTAATTGTTGACTCAATTGCAGAAATAAATCTTTTAAATTTTTAAATTATCGAAAGCAAAAACTAGGTTATTTACAAACTTTACTGTAAGTAACCTAGTTTTAATTTCATTGACTATGAAATTATCCTATACTATGATTAATTTCATAATATAGAATTTTAAGGTTGTGTGTTTTTTGAAACACACTCTAATATTAAAGAAAGTAGATTATCATGATGATAGAAAATAATCCATCCAATCAGCGTAACAAAGGAATATTTCTCGTATTATTCGGTGCAACGCTCTGGGGTGCATCTGGCGTTGTTGCCCAATATTTATTTCATACGAAACTGCTCACACCTGAATGGCTCGTTGTCGTCCGTCTTTTATCTTCGGGACTCTTATTACTTGCCTATGATTTTATAAAAAACCGTGACAGTATTTTTTATATTTGGAAAATAAAACATGACCGCAACCAATTGCTTTCCTTTAGCGTTTTCGGTATGCTCGGCGTACAGTATACCTATTTTGCTGCTATCAGCTATGGCAATGCAGCAACCGCAACTATTTTGCAATATTTAATGCCAGTGATCATTGTTTGTTATTTCGCCGCGCGTTATAAAAAACGGCCGAATGGTTTAGAACTCATCTCTATTTTTTTGGCAATGCTCGGCACCTGCCTCCTCGTAACCAAAGGTGATTTTTCGAATCTTGCCATTTCTCCACTCGCTCTATTTTGGGGAATTGCCTCAGCTTTTGGTGCCGCTTTTTATACCGTACAACCAAAATATCTACTTAGTCATTGGCGCTCCCCGCTTGTCATAGGCTGGGGAATGTTCGTTGGTGGAATCGTGATGAGCCCAGTGAATCCGCCTTGGGAATTCACTGGTGTTTGGGATATGAATGCCTTGCTTGGGATTCTATTCATTATCTTCTTTGGCACCATTATCGCCTTTTACGCCTACCTTGAAAGCATTAAATACATCCTTCCCACAGAGACCGGCACACTTGCATCCGTGGAACCACTCGCCGCAGTTATTCTTTCGATTTATTGCCTAAATACGCCGTTTGGCCTTATTGATCTCATCGGTGGCTTGTCTATTATGACAACGGTATTCATCTTGACTAGAACAAAATAGCCATTCTCCTACCAATAGACACTTACCGGCTTAGAAAACTGTTATTTTACCGTATCTTTCATATAATTTTTTGGTGTTATTCCCATTAGTTTTTTAAAAACATTAGAAAAATGACTTTGATCTGTAAAGCCTAAGGTGGTCGCAATGCCAGCAATATTATTTCCTTTTGATAGCATCTCTTTCGCCGCACGAATTCTAACCTGCTGTTGATACATATGCGGAGGTATCCCTATAGTGTTCGTAAAAACACGAATAAAATAATATGGACTTAAACAGGCAATCTTCGCTAAAGCACTTAAGGTAAAATTTTTTTTGTAGTGTGTATCAATAAATTGTTTCACCTTATCTACCGCTTCTTTTTGTTGATACTGCATCGTGATTGGTTCAATAAATAAAGTACATTCATTGATGATATCTCCTAGAATTTTAACCAGCATCGATTGTTTTAAAAATTCACTTTCTTTCGATATTAAAAGTTGTTCTAATTCCAACATTTGCTCGTAATATTCGTGATTTTTTAGAACCACTTTGTTAAACTTATAATTTTCCGATGGTAATATCATCTGTAATAATTTTTTCGAAACCATAAATAAAGAGTAAGTACAAGCCAATTCACCAGAACAAAAAGAATGTGAAATTTTCGTCGGGATAATAAATATATTGTCACGTACAATTTCATATTGATGATCCTGACAAATCAAACTACGTTTACCTTCTTTAACAATGCCTAAACATAATTTTCGATATGTATGCCGTGAAAAATCGTGTTTAATATTATTACCAGAAACGACTTCTACACCTATTGTTTTAGTAAAATCAAAAAAATAGATTTTCCCCGTTTCTCTCTGTTTCATTTTTCATTCCCTCTATACAAAAATAAAACCAACCAAGTATACTTTTTATACTTCTGGTTGGTTTTTATTATTCGTAACTATTCAGAAAATTCCTGCATTAGCTGATTATTTTTTTACAATAATATTAAAAGAAATACTTTTCAATCGCATATGCAATGCCATCTTCATCATTTGATTTAGTTATATACTTTGCAGCTTGTTTTACTTCCGGTTCGGCATTTTCCATAGCAAAGGAATACCCAGCAAGGTTCATCATGCTAATATCATTGTGGTGATCACCGAATACCGCTATTCTATCAAGTGCAAAATGATATTTTTCAGCTATAACGCTTAAAGCAATGCCTTTACTTACCTCTTTAGCTGCGATATCCAACCCGCCTTTTTCCGATGAAATAAAGGTCATTTTCTCATCAGTATTATATCGTTGTTTGATTTTAACAACTTCTTCTTCGGAAAGTTGCCAAATAAACATTTTTAATACCTGAGTAAGCGGTAAATCCTCGACTGTTTCCATCATGTGAATTGGTATTTTGAACTCTGGCGCCATTGCCATATTATACTCATGAAAAAAACTCACCCGTTTACTATTTGCTGAACAAAACATACTATCACAGACACTTGCAGTAAAATCATATGCATTAGAAAAACAATAGCTAGAGATTTCTTCTACATACTCTTTTGGCATAAATTTATGATATAAAACTTCATTGGTAATTGGACTGCGAATCAAAGCTCCATTACAAGCAATAATGGGTTCGGTTATCCCAATTTTCATCGCCAGCCCTTTGACATAAACATCATTTCTTCCTGTCGCTAGCACAACCTTTACACCATGCTTTTTTAGTTTTTGCAATGCTTGCAAATTGGCACTGCTTACTTCTTTACTAGAATTAAGCAAAGTACCATCAAGATCAAATACACAACAATCAATCTTCATTTTTATCGACCTCATTCAATAAAGTTACAATTCATCTTTTACTTCATTATTCTTCATTGGTAAACTGCTTAAAAAATAACAGATTTCAGCATCTGATACTTCGAGCAATAATTTAACGCCCTCATCTTGTACAATATTTTTCAAGTACAAGAATTCGCTTTGCCGTTCAATTTGTATTTGCTCACTCCAGTCTGGTGTTTGCAATGCTTGATTGGCATGAATTCTATCGAACATACATGCTGCATGTAGATAAATACGAATCGTAGCATCCTGCGTTATCATTCCATCAAAAAAAACTTGTGATATTTTTTCTACAAGATTTTTACAGCAGAGACTTACCTGTTTCACCGATAAACTTTTTACAAATTTACTTAGTTGCCCTGCTAACAATTCATAGACATCTAGTACGGCTATCTCCTGCTTATTTGGCAGTTCGCCATCAAATGAATCTGCACTTAATAAGATTTCAATCTGTTTTAATCCTTCTGTAGAAAATAACTCACTCACATGGATGAAGGGAACCGTTTCGATCTTCGGATCAATACTGCCAACGATTAATTGTAATTGATTACCTAGCTTTTTCTTGATTTCTTCCACATCACTCATGGCTCCAGCAGTAATAAAATGCATTCCTTTCATCATTGGAACATTGCTCAATAAAATTTCTTTGATCTTGGTTGCAACACCTTCGCCACTCGCACAGGTAACCAAAACGGTGCCTTTTGCCTCCACAGTATGATTCGTATGATGCCTTCGCTGACGTAATGTCATCATATACTCATCATAAGCATGATAAATATTAGCCACTGCTTGCTCTAAGCTCTCATCTGTTGTTAGAACGCGTCTGCCTGTTTCCAATACTAATGCTGTCGTCACATTTGGAATAATTCTGATTGGTACATTTGTTTCTTTGACCAGCATATTTTCCATCGTGACCAAAAATCCCATATCCACCAATAAAATGACGCCACTGCCTTGATTATTCTTTAAAATAACCTCTTGCAATTCTTTCACTGTTTGCGCGTTACTTCTATTTAATGGAATATCATAAGCTTTTACATGATCAGTCCCCAGTAAATTATTCGCAACCTCTGCCATACTTTGCGCTGTTCCTCGCCCATGTGCTGCAATTACCATACCAATTCTTGGCTTCAGCAAATCATCGCAACCATGAATTAAAAACATCGCAATAAAACCTAACTCATCTGGAGATATGTTAATTTCAAGACGGCTAGATAATAACTCTATATTATCTAAGACAACTTGAAAATCTGTTTCATGTTCTGTTTTAATCATTTTTAGATTTGGATTATAGATAACCCGACCTGAGATAACACGTTCTTTAAATTGTTGTAAATGGAGCGCCAATGCAACCAATGTTTTTCTACCGTATTTTCGTTTAAGCTTACTGGCTGCATCATTTAATAAATCATTTGCTGTTTCCCATATGCTTTGGTCTATAATACTAATTGGCATATCAGCTGCATCTGCTTTTGATAAAGATTGCGCTACCGAACCAAAATATTTTTCTAAATCTTTACTAACTTGTAATTCTACTGCTTCATCAGACATATTCATTTTACGATAACTACTAATTTTTTTATCTACATAGCCATATAAATCGCTATGCAAATCATAATCATTGACCACCCCATGCATGATCAGCTGCCC
>JARBTT010000154.1 GCA_029240055.1 Anaerosinus sp. | reverse complement strand
AGGCGAATATGAGCCCAGGTGGCGAAATTGGTAGACGCACCATCTTGAGGGGGTGGCGCTCGTATGGGCGTGGCAGTTCGAATCTGCTCCTGGGCACTTTAAAAATAAAAAGGCTAAATCTCAGTTGAAGATTTAGCCTTTTTTCATTTTAGCGTTATGTCCGCTCTTGTGTAATAAATGGGCGCTGCCAATAATTACTTTTCACTGATTTCTTTTAGAATTTGTAAAGCTTTTGGCCAGGTTTCGTCAAAATACTCCAAATATTCTTCATTGGTATCTACATCGACCTTTAATAACGTTTTACTGCCAAGTTCCTCAAAGGTGTAATTTTCAAATGAACCAGCCCATCCTTCAACTTTCGGACCTTCTGTAACTTCTTTGCCCTTGTCTAATATGCCGTAGTGACGAATAGATACGTATTTATTGGGAATATTTTCGGCTATCTCCGCGACCATACCTTCTTTTTCACCATCTTGGTTGATGCCCGTAAAATAAATCTTCGCTCCTTTGTCCCAACTGCCCTCGAAATCGGAAGTTGGATTAAAAGCGGTTGTCCATTGTTTGTATGTTTCTTTCCCAAGCATGGTTTTAAACACCTGATCAACGGGAGCATCGATGGTGATCTGATAATTCATTTTTTTCATCTTCTTATTGTTTTGGAAAGTTAGGATCAGCTTTTACCTCTGCAATCTGTTTGGTATGTCGGGCACAATGTGCGGCAATAAACATCAAGCCTTGGTAACCATCTACGACGCCTGTTGGATAATCGTTGATATGGTTGCGTAGATCTTTAGCATCCGATTTCTTAATGTAATCAATGACTGGTTGTCGCGCAGCATGAAAATCAGCTAAAGCAATTTTTGTGTCTTTATATACGCCACTGGGCTGAAGTTCTTTAGGGGCCTGAAATTTGTGGCTTCGATCAGTAAGTGTCACTTTTAAATTGTCATCCGTCATTTTTACTTCACTTTTTCTCTCGGGTTGAGGTGCCTTTGTCAAGGCTGTCTTTGCCATATCAAATATCATGCGTTCAGACAATACGATATGTTCCAGGCATTGACTGATAGACCATTTGTCTGGAGCAGGTTTGAATTGTAACTGAGCCTCACTAAGTCCTGCGATTTGTTTTTCGAGTTCTTTGGTCGTGTGATCGAAGTACTGCAATAGAGAATCTGTACCTTGGCCAGCTGTGAACGAAGTACGCTCAATTGCTTCAATAGGATTGTTTTGAAGTCCAGTTTGTTGTTTTGCTGAGGCTGTCGACAGGAGTGCAGCAGTGATGCCGGCAATCGCTATCATATTCATAATCCGGTGCATAGTTGTATTTTTTAAATTGTTTAATGTCACTTTACCTTTACAATTATAATGCATTTTTGTTTTTTTATTCTTTGCATAAGACAAGAAAAATCATATATCAGAAGCATTCAAAGCACCGCAAACAACCAAGTGGATCGGCAAAGATGATATCTGAGTATTAATTTCTTAGAATCAGCAAATCCATTATGGAGTGTGTATAAGCAATCAGCATGTATTGAGATGGTTGCAGCATTGGACTTATGTTGAGAATAGCGTATGAACAGCAAGTTGATGCAATTTTTGAAAAAGTGATGATTTGAACAATATTTTATATGAAATGAACAATTGATTTGTAAAATGTGAGTCCTACCTTTGATATGGTTTATGTTGGTTAATGCATGGACGATAGTGGATATCGTCCGTCGCTAGCCGTACATAGCACCCATATTTTAACCGGCGGGGTAGCTATGGCGGCTAGCTTTTTACCAATGTTAAAGGAGTCTTCTTTTAGCAAAAAAAGGCTTGATCTATGGATCAAGCCTTTCTTTCGTTATATAGTAACTCTGAACTAAAATTTTAAAGTTTATTTGCGCGGGCTGTTATTTCAGCGATATCGAGTACCTCTATTTCGGACTCTTTGTCTTTTATTTTCACTCCGTCCTTCAACATCGTCATACAGAAAGGACACGCAGCTGCTACAACTTGAGGTTGTACCGAAATTACTTCTTCAATACGTTCAATATTAATATCTTTCTTACCAGGTTCGGGCTCTTTAAACATTTGGCCCCCTCCAGCGCCACAGCACAATCCATTGCTTTTACAACGTTTCAATTCAACCAGTTGTGCATCTAAACTTTCAAGCACTTTTCGAGGTGCTTCATAAACTTCGTTTGCACGACCTAAATAGCATGGATCATGATAGGTGATCTTTTTACCCTTGAATACGTTATTATCAGCTGGTTTTAATTTGCCCTCGTCGATGAGATTCTGAATCAACTGCGTGTGATGGATGACCTCATAATTACCTCCCAAAGCCGGGTATTCATTTTTAAGCGTGTTAAAACAGTGCGGACAAGCGGTGACAATCTTTTTGATTTCATAGCCATTCAATACCTCGATATTCATCATAGCTTGCATTTGAAATAAAAATTCATTCCCGCTTCGTTTGGCAGGATCGCCCGTGCAACTTTCTTCAGTTCCGAGGATTGCATAGTTGATCCCAACATGTTGGAGAATTCGACAAATGTCACGTGTTATTTTTTGGGCCCGCTCGTCAAAACTACCAGCACAACCCACCCAAAATAAGATATCAGGAGTTTCTCCTCTAGCTAACAGTTCGGCGACTGTCGGAACTTTTAATTCATTTTCCATCATTAAACTATTGTTGTTGCGTCCAATTTGCACGATCCATTTGAGCATACTTCCACGGAGCGCCATTATTCTCAATATTTCCAAACATATTATTAATACTTGTTGGCGCCTGAGATTCCTCCATTACTGCAAAGCGGCGAAGTTCTATGATAATATCTAATGGATTAATATTGACTGGACATTGTTCTACACAGGCATTACAGCTTGTGCACGCCCATAATTCTTCTCTACTGATATAGGTATCAATAAGCGACTTGCCATCGGTTACAAAGGTGCCATTTACCTTAATATTGTTACCCACTTCTGTTACTCTATCCCTAGTATCCATCATTATTTTTCGAGGAGATAACAGTTTTCCCGTGATATTGGCTGGGCACGAGGAAGTACATCGGCCACATTCGGTACATGTGTAGGCATCCAACAGGTTTTTCCATGTTAAATCTTGAACGTCTTTAGCGCCAAAGCGAGCTGTTGCATCTGAGTTTGGTGGCGTAAAAGCTGGATCAAGCATGGCTTTAACTTCGTTGGTTACAGTGGCCATGTTTGATAATTTCCCCTTGGCATCCAAACTTGAAAAATATGTGTTTGGAAAAGCAAGAATAATATGCAGGTGTTTCGAATAGGGGAGGTAATTTAAAAATGCCAATACACCTAAAATATGGAACCACCAACAACACCTTTCAATGCTATATAATGTCGCTGTGGAGGTCGGGAGATAAGGCAACAAATAATGACTCACTGGAAACGAACCAACCGATTTAAAATGTTCAAAGCCATAAAGCTGCAATTTTAGATCAGTTGCATTCATTAAGAGGAAAGCCGACATGAGCAGGATTTCTGTAACTAGTATAATGTTAGCGTCTGTTTTAGGCCAATTATTAAGTTCTTTACTCTTTAAACGATTTATCTTAATGACATTTCTTCGAATAAGGAATACCAGACAGGATAATAATACCCCGAGGGCCAGCCACTCAAATGAACCAATCAAAAAATTATAAAAACTTCCCAAAAACGAAAATATCCGATGGGTTCTGAATAAGCCATCGATAATAATTTCCAACATTTCAATATTGATAATTACGAAGCCTAAATAGACAAATAGGTGTAGAATGGCGGGGGTAACCCTTTTGAACATCTTTTTTTGTCCAAAAGCAACTAAAATCATCGTCTTCCAACGTTCTGCCGGCCTGTCTGAACGATCTACATCTCTACCCAATTTGATATTATTATAGATCTGGCGTGCATTCTTAGCAAAGAAGAATAATGCACCAAAAAAACAAATTGCAAATATTAGTTGACCTATCATATGCTAGACTATTGGTTACATAACAAATATACCATATTATTTTTGTTATGCTAACATAATAAAAATAAATCAAAAAATGAGATTTATTGCGTCATTTCTGTGGGAATTTATTGACCGATATGGGAAATGCTGCGTAGGAAACTTCCAAGAATTGTCGCGGTTCTTGGAAGCTGAGATCATTTGTATAACTATTCTACGTTCGCAAATGTTTGCTTGAGAATCTTTTCAACTGCTTTTTCAATACGAGCTTTTCCTTCTTCTGTGTTGATATCGATACCGCAGAACGTGCTGCCTGTCGATTTAGCTTGTAAACTTAAATAATAGATCCCACTAACCAATAAGGCTAGTGTAGCCCTTAAATCAGTTTCAGAATTTTCAAATTTTGGATCAATGTGCTTGAACAATTCTTCGCCAAGAACTTCTCGGCGATCAGCTATATTTTTGAGTGCTTTTGTTTTCTCACCCAGTCCCCAATGGATGATTTTCTGTTTGGTTTTATCTTTTAAAAATGTATTCAACTGTGATTTAAGTAGTTCGTTTATCAAAGCAACATCAATATCTTCTGGATTTGATATCATTTGCTCCAACACGCCTTTGTCTCCAATTTGCCAAAAGTCTTTTTGTGTTAGGTACGCTTCCACCAATTGATCAAGACCTCCAAAATAATTCCAGATTAGCGCTTTATTCAAGCCACATTCCAAAGCAATATTGGGGCCGTTTAATGCATGGTAGCCTTTCTTCTGGATGACTTTTCCTACTGCAGCGATCATCCGTGCCTTGGTACGTTCTTTGTCCCGGATAGGGCCAGATGTCACTTTTCTTTGTTTCTTTGGATGATCCTCAATTACTTTCTTTTTCATTAGAATAATTTGTTTATTCATTACCAATTTGTTATCAAAGGCATTATGCCGCCTTCGGCGGTTTTAATACCACTGAAGTTACCATAGATTAAATTATATAAGCCTTTGAGGCGATTTAACTCCACGATAATTTCATGCAATTAAACATTTTTAGCAACGAAGCTTCATGAGATGTCATATTCGTTCGTTAGTAAACAAATTTACGCCCATGATGTTTTCATTAGGTAGATATGTATTTTCTTGTACAATATCTTAATTTTAGCTGGTAAAAGCAAGTAAATCGTGTTGTAGATTTTTATTCTTGTTGATATACTATTAAAGTATGTCTTTGGGGGACCGGACGGAAGCTTTTTTAGCTGTTTACGTTAGGTCTGAATTATGGTAAAAGACATAAAAAAAGGGATTATTCATTTGAATAATCCCTTTTTTTATGTCTTCTATATGTTATTATTTTTTCGCCGGTGCTGTAGGTGCTGCCGTAGCAGAAATACCTAATTTTGTTTTCACAGCGGCAGTTAGATCTTCACCGCCTTGGAAATAAGGAATGTTTGTGCTTGAGATATCAAATACATAAGCCATACCCTTCTCTTTAGATACTACGCTTACTGCTTCAGCTACTTTTCTCTGAATAGGGGTAATTAATTCATCTTCTTTTTTGCCCAATTCTTCTTGTGCCGCTTGTTGTGCAGTTTGAATACGTGATTGAATATCTTGCAATTCTTGACCTAGTTTGTTGATTTCAGGATCAACAGTTTCTTTATTCGCTTCACTTCTGTTACGCAATTTATCATTAGCCTCTTTTTGTTTCGTTTGATAAATGGTAACCATATCTTGAATTTCTTTTGTTTTACCGTCGCTCAACGTTTTCAACTGGCCCTCAGCTGTTTTATAATCTGAAGTGGATTGAATGATTTCGGCAAAATTGATATGACCAAGCTTTTGCTGCGCATTTGCGAATTGAGTTGAGAAAAATACTGCCACTATAGCAACCGCACCTTTTAATAAATTTTTCATGCTTTTCATTTTAATCTAATAAGCCATCTCTATGGCAATTTTTTAGTTTTCTAATTAATTACTATTTGTATTACTTGTGTCCACAATGATAACAAACTCTAGCTTAGTTTGCAAGACTAGGATTGGGTTTGTAGCCTAATTTTGTAATGACTTCATTACTTTTATTCAATTTTGGATTCGCATATAAGAAAGTTGACTCATTTCCTTTATCCATAATGAAATCTAGATTTTGTGCGGAAGCAACATCCTGTATTGCTTTGGCAACACGGTCTTGAATAGGTTTTACCAATTGCACGCGTCTTTTGAAAAGTTCACCTTCAAATCCGAATTTTTGTTTTTGATAATCTTTTACCTCTTTTTCTCTGGTAACAATTTCGTCTTCGCGGCGACGACGCATATCTTCATTTAATAGAACCT
>JARBTT010000153.1 GCA_029240055.1 Anaerosinus sp. | reverse complement strand
TTTAGCACATCAACAAAAGCATTGCTAAGTTCCTCATATAACGTCCAATCGCCAAGTATTGCTTCCTGTTCTACATAACCAACTGTATCTGTTACGGCTAGATTAACTTGTCCTCGATCCGTTTCTTCCAATCCCATCAAACAACGCATCAAGGTACTTTTCCCCGTTCCATTCGCCCCAACAAAACCAACCTTATCTCCAGCTGCAACATCAAAACTAACCTCATGAAATAGTTCTTCTATACCAAAGGATTTGCTCAAATTATGAACTCGTAAAATTCCCATCAATTCACCCCAAAATTTTTTACTTTTATATTAAATATCAATTATTTTTAGTCTATATAAAAAATAATCATCAGAAATATAATATTTACTTCGCCTGCATACATAAGTAGATAATTTGCATAAGAAACCGTTCAATTAAGGCAATGCAGACGAATCTTACTATCACGTAGCTTTGAAGGCTTTTTGTCTGACCGCAGGGAGTTTAGCCTTCATTGCGATCTTTGAATCAGCACTATCCCTTAGATTCGTCTCTTGCCGGCTTGTTGGTTTCGTTGCAATTCATCTAGCTTATATTAACTCAATCTATTTCAATTATAACAGAACCATAAAGAATTTAAAATTAGCAATAAATCTCCTACATTACTGATTATAAATACTACTTACTCTTGCCTAATTTGAAAAAATTTGTTATATTTATAATACATCAAGAACATATGTTCTAATTTAAAAGGAGGTCTTTCCCTTGCATTACACACTACCAGATAACAGTAAAATTGCCGCAATCCTACCAGAATACACAGACGTCGGCGATCGAACACTACTTTTCTTAACCGACGGCACTGAGGTTCCGCTCAATTTAAAGGTCGCCACCGTCATTCGCCGCCTAGCCAATCGACAAATAATTGATTTATGTAGTCTGAAAAGCAAAACTGCCAAAATTACGAATTGCACACTTTGGCACCCCCTAGTACTGGCCCCTGATCTGGTACTAGTACCGATAAAAATTAGAAAGCCAAAAATCAGTGGAGATGTAACGAGCGGCTACATTAATTTTCACCATATCGTTACTGTGCAAAAATTATCGAATACTACCTGTATCAGACTGATTGGTAATCACGACATTCACTCTCTTTGGAAAATAACAACCATCCAAGAACATATTCAACGAGCCCATTTGACCTATCTTGCTATGCATAAACAAAACGTTGCTTTAGAAAGTCTTACAAAATATTTGTTACTGAGCAATATCGTAAACATCTCATAAGTGCCTGACACTACTTATATATAATATTTCGGCAATACTACCTTTTCACTTGACTGCTTCATTAACCAACAAATAATAGAAATAAATTGGTTTACATCAATTCGATTTACCGTATCAATGACATGTACGATGGTTCCTATACAATATGGCAATGCATCCTCTACAGCAATCGTTGGTTTCTGCGAATGAACCGCAGTAAATTGCTCAAATTCTTTACTTAAACGTTCAATAATTGGATAGGTCAAATCACAAGAATCACAGTCTAAAATTACAACATCACAGTCGATATCCGCCATTTCCATTTCTAGCACAAGGTGTCTGAGCATCTCTTCGATATCCTGTTCAATATTTTTGACCACAATAATAAAGCTAATGCTTGGTACTGTCCCAATATAAGGTGCAATCAGCCAAGACCATAGCTCTTTACTAAAACACCATAAGCCAAAAATAGCAAACGATATTAACAGTATACTCATACCATAGGTTAAAACCACATGATCGCCTCCTTTTGCTATAGTTATAATAAGGTATGCTGAAAAAATGAAAATGCTACTACAGCGTATTCCTATACATAAAAAAACCCGAGCGCTATACAAAATTTCGTATAACGCCCGGGTTTTATTTATTTAGCGTAATCTTTCCCAATGATAACCGTCGCTTGACTGCCATCACCAGAGTCATTCGCTTGTAAGGAATAGCTAAACGGTAACCCACTGAACTTACCTACCACTGCCTCATTGGAGGTATTGGCCATGACTACCGTATTTTTATATGGAGCCGTTAATGTCGACACGCCACTTACAACAAAACCTTGCCGCTTTAATATAGCTGCAACTTCAGCACCTGCACCATCAATACCACTGGCATTGACAACTTCAACTCTAATGGTAGAAGGTGCTTTACTAGCTGTTTTCTTATTGTCGAGTTTGTCTTTACTAGTTTCCTTAGGTTTTTCATCTTTTGTCTTATCTTTTGCTTGGTCTGTAGTTTTCTTGACATCTTTCGGTGTATCCAAAATCTTCATTTCTTTCGGAATCGAAGTTTCATATTCTACAGCTTGTTGTTTCATTGCATTGGCAACTTTGTCATCCATTTTTACACCAAGCGTTTCTGCTAATGCTTGACGCAATGCAACAACATCTGGTAACCAATAACTAATATCATCAATATAAGCCGGCTTACCAGGAACCATCGTCGTCTTTAAACCTTTTTCTTTGGCATCCTTTACAATACCCGCCAAGCTTATCATTTTACTAACTGACATATCCGTTTTAACTGCGGAACTGATTTCTTGAATAAGCGTTGGTAGCTTGGTGATAATACTCGGCGTTGCCAGCTTGTCCAAGACTGCCTTCATGAACTTTTGTTGCCGCGTAATACGACCAAGATCACCCTCTTCATCACGATAGCGAACATATTGAATTGCTGTTTCACCATTCATGTGCTGCATACCAGGACGTAGATTAATAACTAGTGGATGTCCTTCACTATCATCATAAGGATCTTCATAATACATACGTTTTTCTACATCAATATCCACGCCACCAATTGCATCGATAATTCTTGAAAACGCTTTGATGTCAATGAGAATATAATAATCAATTGGCACCCCAATTAATCCTTCGACTGTATCCTTGGATAACTTATGCCCACCAAACGCATATGCATGATTAATTTTATCATAGCCATGCCCAGCTATCTTTACTCGAGTATCACGCGGTATAGATAATAATGCGGCTTCCTTTTTATTTGGATCGACCGTCGCAACCATTAATGTATCGGAACGACCGACATCATCAGCCCGACTATCTACCCCCATAATCATAACAGTCATTTTATCCTGGGCTACCATCATGCCACTATCAGCACTGCGTTTATTGCCAAAAAACTTTGAATCAAACCAATAATAAGATGCTCCTACAGTAGCCATGAATACAAATAAGACTAGCACTATAGTGAGTATACGCCTACTACGATTTTTTCTTTGCTTTTCAACGCGTTCTTGCAAAGAACTCAATAAGCGCACCTCCTTTTTATCATAAAATTTTCGTCATAAATAAAACAAACAAAGCCCCTATGCTTGGGGCTTTGCTTAGTATATCAAATATCTACTTACTTCGTCAATCTTTTATTCAATAATAGTTACTACTTTTTTAGCATTTAATTATCACATTTTAGGGAATGTTTGATCTATTTCTTTCCACATTTCTGGCTGTTCTTGGCCAAGTCGCCAAATCGCGATTCCTGCTGGATTATACTTAGCAATAACCTTTAGTTTAGCTGCTGTACTCCTAGCATTTTCAAACCAAACTTCATGATCATCATATTTAAAATAAGGAGCCTCTACTGTTTCGTCATACTTTACCTGTGCACCTTTTTTCTCGGCTAAAGCCATGGCACTACCATAGGTAATTGTTTCACCATTTTTATTTGAGTCCCAATCGTAGCCATAAGCACCGACTCCAACCAATACCTTATTTGCTCCACCGCATTTATCAATTGCATATTGGATGTTTTTTTCATACCAGTCAATTGGTGCTATTGCCCCTGGCTCAGAAGTTGACCAATGCTTATCATAAGTCATAATCTGTATATAGTCTGTACAATTTGCCAATTGAGGATAATCATAAGCGCCTGAAACTGACTCATGCACTTCAACTTGTGGAAAGACTGATATAATCACTGTTTTATTAATGGCCTTTAATTTAGGATACAATTCTTCCATAAAAGCTGTTAAATCTTTTCTATGAATTGGATCAAGTAATTCAAAATCGACATTGATTCCATCATAGCCATTATCCTTAACAACTTTTACAATATTATCGGTTGCAATCGTCCTAATATTTTCATCACCAAGAATACTATCGGTTGCTTCACTCTTATTCGTTACCAATGGATATACTTTTAAACCAAGTTCATGCATCGTGTCATAGGCCGCCTTACTTTCCTTTGTCTCGATAGAACCATCCTTCGCTATCTTATACCAAAAAGGTCCAACAGCTGAAAGACTACTAGAAAATGATTTTAAACTAGGATAAGATCCCGTAACATCGCTGGCTCCTTTCCAAGGATTTTCATAATAGCCTAATACGATCCGTTTCTGCGGCTTTAAATCACTAACGATTCCTTTTAGCCACTGTGATGCTTGATCTGGCTCAACTTTGGGGTCTCGCGTATTTAAATCACAACCAATCATCGTAATTAAGAGAAATACATTGAGCATCAAAACTATAAATACACTTGATTTTTTTCTGTAAAACATGTTGTCACCTCTCCTTATATTGATATTTTTATTATTACCGATGGCTTATATTTTATGTAGTAATACAAAAAAACTAGAATTTCTTGCTAAAACAACAAGTTTCATAATATAATGACATAAGAAGCGTTAAAATTTAGGGATTATTATCGTGAAGGTGTTAATTGAATGCAAAAAATATCTACAGAAAACTTAAAAGTTGGCATGAAGATTGCCAGAAGTATTTATGACGCGGATGGTCAATTACTATTAAGCAAGGGAATGCTTCTAACTGATATCTATATTAAACGTTTAGAAGCCTTACAGATTCCTAGCGTTTATATAGAAAGAAATATGCCCCATTTCACGATTCATTATCCAAACACTAGTATGAGTGATGATGATATTAATAGTGAAAAAATTAGAGTATCCGCTATTAAAAATCTATCTGCAGCCTTTGATAAATGTCAATTAACAGGTTCTTTAGATACTGAAGTCATTGTTGATACAACCCAAGTGATTGTAAATAGTATATTAAACAATCCTTGTTATATTGTTCAAGCTACAGATATTCGAAAATATGACGATTATACTTTTGCACATTCAGTAAATGTGTGCGCACTTTCTACTATGCTCGGTATATTGTGCCAATATACAAGGCCTCAGCTTGATGAGTTAGCTCTTGGTGCATTACTACATGATATTGGCAAAATTAAAATTTCATTAGATATATTAAATAAACCAAGTCAGCTAGACAATAATGAATTCGAAATTATGAAAAGCCATTCTGAACTTGGCTTTGAATTATTAAGAAAAACGACACAACTTTCCGTCGTACCAATGCATGTAGCCTTTGAGCATCACGAAAAATACGATGGCAGCGGTTATCCCCGTGGACTTGTCGCCAACAGTATTCATGAGTATGCTCGTATTGTTGCCATTGCCGATGTATTTGATGCATTGACTAGTGACCGACCTTATAAAGAAGCATGCTTACCGCATATTGCCTACGAAATTATGATGGAAGAAGGAGAAAAGCATTTTGATGAAAATCTCCTAAAAATTTTCTTTGATAATGTAGCCGTTTATCCAGTCGGCACAGCAGTACAATTGACAACTGGTGAATATGCAATAGTAACCGATATACAAAAAGGGTTTACATTAAGACCCATCTTGCAGCTAATTGCCAATAGTAAAAAGAAATTAATTAAAGCAACTGCCCTTTTGGATCTATATAAAAACAATAATACATCTATAAACCGCGTCCTTACTGAAGATGAATTAACCGATTTACTTTCACCCGATTTACATTAATATTAACTCAAATTATTTAAATAGAATATAATTATAAAGGTCAACAAAAATGATAGAACTCATTCATTGTTGACCTTTATTTTACTACCTACTTTCCCAGGACGTTTCCACCCAAGTACTTTTGGCGTTTATAGGCTTAACTACTGTGCTCGGTAGTGGAACAGGTGGTACCCTATAGACCAGTCTGACAGGCGAGAGCACCACATCTGCGTTGTCACTCCTGCGATCCTTCGTTTCGCGTACATTAGTACTGCTCATCTCAGGTTCTCGTCCTTCCTAGCATCTGCAGCACCCTCGCCAGTCTTGTTCCTTCGAATCTATTTTACATATAACGAAAAAGCACCCACGCAAGTGAGTGCTTTTTATCTTAACTGGCAACTACCTACTTTCCCAGGGCGTTTCCACCCAAGTATCATTGGCGTGTATAGGCTTAACTACTGTGTTCGGTATGGGAACAGGTGGTACC
>JARBTT010000152.1 GCA_029240055.1 Anaerosinus sp. | reverse complement strand
GCGTGAATTTTACGAGGATATATTAAATCAGACGGTAGAAATAGACCATGGAGAATGTATTGGATTTGTTGGTGGATTTTCAATTTGGCAGATAGAGCATGCATATAAAATCATGGCTAAGGATATTTCTAACAGAGTATCTGGTAATGAAAGTGGCTGTTTCGAATTGTATTTTGAAAGTGATAATCTCGATGACATGCATAAAAAGCTGACAGCTAAAAAAGTCGAGTTTGTGCATGATATGATTGAGCAGCCCTGGGGACAGCGAGTATTTCGGATATATGATCCAGATAAACACATGGTTGAACTTGGCGAGCCGATGACTGCAGTAATAAAAAGATACTTAAACCAAGGAATGAAGCTGATTGAAGTGGCGAAACGTACATCAATGCCGGTTGAATTTGTTCAAACGATGGTAATGGAAGCTATTAAATAAAAATTAAGCTGTAGGTCATTTCTAGTTATACACGAGTTTTCAGTCGGCAGCCTCTATGAAGGCTTCGCTTTGCTGTTTAGTTAATCATTACTCCTCCAAGTATGAGACAATTCCTCTAGAATTGCTTTAAATTTATATGGTGGAATTGTAGCAAATCCAAGTAGAATTTGAGAGCATGGACAATCTATTGGATTCATATAATTTGCTACGGTAGGATATACCTTAATACCAATAGCTTCAGCTCGCTTTATCAGTTCATCCTGAGAAAGTGAGCTTTTAAGCGTTAAAAGAATATGCATGCCAGCTCCTTCACCGGATATGCTAGCAGTATTGCCAAACACTTCATCTAAGGCGGCTAGCAAAGCGTTTTGTCTTTTCCGATAGAAGGTGCGCAGCCGATTGATGTGTTTTTCGTAGTTTCCGCTTGAAATGAAATTCGAAAGAGCAGTCTGATGTAAAAAAGAGACCTGTGAATTATAGCGATGATAGTAGCGACTGTATGTATCCATTAAGGAGTGGGGCAGTACTAAATAAGCTACCCGCATGGAAGGTGAAAGTGACTTTGAAAAGGTTCCGGTATAAATGGTTCTGTCATGAATATCTAATGATTGTAAAGCGGGGATTGGGTTTGTATCGTAACGGAGTTCACTGTCATAATCATCTTCAATTAGATAGGTATTTGTAGTAAATGCCCACTGAAGCAGTTTATGGCGTTTAGCAATAGAAAGAACTACACCGGTAGGAAATTGATGCGATGGAGTCAGATATAAAAGCTCTGTATTTAAATCCTGAATCGAATCAATAGAGACACCATCTTTTTCTATTGGAACCGGTATTAATTGGTAGTTATGATTCTGAAATACAATACGGACTCCATCATATCCCGGATCTTCCATAGCAAAGCGTTTGCTGGAATGCTCAAACATATTTGCTATTATTTCCATTGAATGCTGGTGACCGCAGGTGATAATAACTTGTGAGGCATTACAAGAGACCCCTCTTGAGCGCTGTAAATAGCGTGAGATACTTTGCCGTAAGGAAGGCTCGCCTTGTCTGTTCGGATAATTTATGCAAGAATATGATTCCATTACAGTAAGAGCATGGTTGATACTTTTTCGCCACTGTTTGTGAGGAAAAATCGAATTATCTATGGCACCATAGGCAAAATCATATCGCACAGAAAAAGATTGCGTTTTAGGTTCGTCTGTATGAGTGCGGAAGTCTGTTTGAGTGGGAGTAGAAAATTCCAGAGCGATTTTGTTAACAGTAAATCCACTTCCGACTATGGCTGTTACATATCCTTCAGCGACAAGTTGTTGATAGGCCTTATCAGCCGTGTTACGGCCAACAGATAATTCGGCAGCTAGCTTTCTGGTGGCAGGAAGTTTGTCACCAAATTTTAAAGAGCCAGAAAGTATTTCTTGCCGCAAAGAGGTGTAAATTTGTTCGAAAATAGGTGTTTGCGTGTCCTTATCAATATAGATCAACATAGGCGGACTTCCTTTTTAAAAATGAACTAAAATTGGCTCCTGTAAAAATATTGATATTGGAACTTATGTAAGAACCAATAATATTGTACCTTTAATGTGGACAATAAATCAAGACAAAACGTGGAGGTAGAATATGTTTAGAGAAATGAGAAGAAAAGATAGAGCGATGGTGGAAGAAGATACAAAAACGCTTTTAGCGACTGCACAGGTTGGAGTATTATCAACTGTAAGTAAAGACAATACTCCGTATGGGGTTCCAATGAATTTTGTCTATATCAATGAAGTAATTTATTTACACTGTGCTTTGGAAGGTAAAAAATTGGATAATATAATAAGCAGCAATAGTATTTGCTTTACTGTAGTTGATGCAGTAGAATTAATGCCGGCAGCATTTGCCACTAAATACAAGTCAGCAATCGTATTCGGAAAAATTTTTATTATTGAAGATAGTGAAGAAAAACGAAAAGGTCTTATCGCCATGGTTAAAAAGTATAGTCCTGATTTTTATGAAGCAGGATTACAATATATTGACAATGCTTTTGAAAAAACAAAAGTGCTTAAGATCGAAGTTAGCAAAATGACCGGAAAAGCAAGATTATGAGTATTTTACAGGCATAAAAAACTCGATTTTTTCTTTTCTACCGCATATGCTATTACCATAGATGTACTGACTTTTTAAAAATCTACAATGATTGTTAGTAGCTTCTGATGATGGTACAAGACAGCACGTTACGACATCAATCTCAAATAGATCTTGACTAAACATTGTGTTATAAATTATAATTTATATAATTTATAACATAAGTATAACAATATCCCCTTTGCTTAGAAGAATAGCACCATAAGCAGTTTTTATCCATTTTTAATGAAATGTGCGGTGATTATACTATGCCGAAAACAGGCTTAACCTCCGAAAAAATTAAAGAAAAAGCATTGCAAATCGCTGAAGAAAAAATACGCTATTATGGTTTTGAAAAATTTCGCTTAACAGATATTGCAAAGGAACTTAAAATAAGCCAGGCTGCGCTGTACAATCATTTTCCTGATAAAGCGGCATTACTTGACGCCATTTCCGAACGATGGCTGGTACAAATGGACAATACATTAGAGTTGATTACGAAACAGGAATTGCCCCCGCGCGAGTTAATTGTAAAATGGTTTTTGAAATATCACGAACTAAAAAAGGAAAAGGTTCTAAAAGATCCAGAGCTTTATAAATCGTTTAACATGGCCGCGGAACTGTTAAAGCCATTCATCATACAACATTTGGATAGTCTTAATCAGCAGCTTTTAATGCTTGTTCAAAAGGCAATAGCAACTGGAGAAATTCGCGCGGAATCACCGGAGTATTTGGTTCGGCTCTTATTTGAAGCCACCGTATCTTTTCACCATCCGCGGATGGTGCTGGATCATAAGGATGAATATAGGGAGGGGTTGCTAAGAAAATTAGTTGAAGTAATGCTGGAGGGTTTGCATGACACTGAAAGGAATCAATGAGCTTTTCGCGTACGCTAAACAACTTCTTTTATTTCATATCTAGGAGGATGATGGCAGATGACTCAAGTGCAGGAGCAAAAACTGACAGGGAAAGTAGCTTTGGTGACAGGTGCTTCCAGGGGTATCGGTAAAACTATCGCAGAAGAGCTGGCGATAAATGGAGCAAAAGTCGTAATCAATTACGCCGGAAATTCGGAAAAAGCAGCCGAGGCCGTTGCTGGAATTAGAAAACAAGATGGTGAAGTATTGGCAGTCCAGGCGGACATCAGCAGGGTAGTTGAGGTGGAGCGGCTGTTCCAAAAAACACTGGAGAAATACGGAAAGATCGACATCCTGGTCAATAACGCTGGTATTATGATCACAAAGCCGATCGCGGCTATCACTGAAGCGGATTTTGACAAAATTTTTGCTGTCAATGTAAAAGGAACCTACTTTTCTTGTCAGCAAGCGGCAAAGCATATGGCCAATAACGGCCGGATCATCAATTTTTCCACATCAGTGGCCGGTGTGATGTTCCCCGCATATAGCGTATATGCCGGTACCAAGGGAGCTGTCGAGCAATTTACCCGGCAACTGGCAAAAGAATTCGGACCTAAAGGGATTACGATAAACGCGGTTGCTCCTGGGCCGGTTAATACCGAACTTTTTGCTGTGGGGAAAACCAAAGAGCAAATCGAAACTCTCAGCAAATTAAACGCATTTGGTCGTCTGGGTGAAACAGCAGATATTGCTAGAGTTGTATTGTTTTTAGCAAGTGAAGAGTCGCAATGGATAACAGGCCAGACGATTCGCGTTAATGGCGGGTTTATATAATTTTTGCTCTCGGGTTCCAGAGTTAAGTGGAGCCCTTGTAATGAACTTACTTTTACGCATAAACTTTATACACCAAAAATTAATTACTTGACAGCCGATGTTTACCTGGTATACATTATGAGCATATGCAATATAATAGTTTATCAGTTAACCTGGAGTGCAGGTTAGTAAAAAGTCAGAAGTAGGATGTGCCTCAGCACTGATTCTACAAATCATCAAATAGGGAGGGCACCTAAAAAGAACAAAAATCGTGATATGAGGTAAGCTGAGCTGGGAGAAGCATATTATTGATAACAGCGAAAAAACGGTCTCAACTCTTGCGCAATGAGAAAGAAGGAATTACAATGCACAGTCAAAGCAAAAGCGTACACGAAATTATGATACGCATTATCAATAAAGCGTCTTCACTTATGACAGAGCCGCGCAATTTTGGAATTGATGAGTTGTTGTACACCTCTGAAATCCACATGGTGGATGTGATCGGCAGAAATCCAGGAATCAATGTTACGGAGATCGCCCTTAAACTGGGTATAACTAAGGGAGCTGTCCCCAAAATTATACGTAAACTTGTTCAGAAAGGCTTGATCTATCGATATCAGGCAAAAGATAATAAAAGGATTGTCCAGTTTGAATTAACCGATAAAGGCCATATTGCTTTTCAGCAGCATATTGAATTTCATTTGAATTTCGACAATATTATTATTCAAACATTCAATTCAGTAAGTGAAGAGCAGCTTGATTTTTTGAACGAAATTATGTCCGAAGTTGAGCAGCATATCGATAAAATAAGGCAAAGTCATTAATCCTTTTGCGCAATTGTTTACCTGGTAAACGATTGCGTGAGATACAAATAAAAAGTCTTGTGCCGCTACCCGGCCAGATAGAACAGAGGAGAGGATAAAAATGAAAGTAGTTGCGTTTAATGGTAGTCCCCGCAAACAAGGTAATACGTATCATGCCCTTAATATGGTTGGTGAACACTTGAAAAAGGCAGGGATTGAGTTTGAGATTATTCATGTGGGCAACAAGATAATCCGGGGCTGTACTGCCTGCATGGGGTGTATGAGAAATAAAAATGAGAAATGCGTGATCGCTACCGATGAAGTAAATGCCTGGATTCAAAAAATGAAAGAAGCCGATGGAATCCTGCTCGGATCGCCGGTGCACTTTTCCGGGATTGCCGGAACAATGAAGTCGTTTTTAGACAGGGCTTTTTGGGTTACGTGTGTCAATAATTCTATGCTTCGCAATAAAGTAGGTGCGGCAGTTGTGGCGGTCAGACGGTCCGGGGGAGTTTTTACATCCGATGCGTTGAATCACTATATTCTGTATTCCGAAATGATTATGCCGAGTTCGAATTATTGGAATGTAACCCACGGACTGGAACCGGGAGAAGCCTCGCAGGACGGGGAAGGAAACCAAATCATGCGGGTATTGGGGAAAAATATGGCCTGGCTGTTAAAAGTACTGGCTGCCGGCAAAGAGTCTGTGGAGCCGGTAGCTCTGGAAGAAAAGGAAATTACTAATTTTATCCGCTAACTTGCAGTCATATAGAAGTTTTAAGTTTTTTGAGACCGCAAAGCCAGATAAAACAAGGGCCGAGGCTTACAGAAGAACGATAACGCAGAGATCGCAGAGAGGCACAGAGGGAACGAATGAGTACAGTATTTTCTATAATAAAACAGTACTCCGTAATCCTCTGCGAACCCTCTGTGTTACTCTGCGTACTCTGCGGTTAACATCCTCCAAAGAACCGTCGCCACGGTTTATCTCAAAGGTATAGAAACTATAAGTTTGCAAAGAGGACGAGGTTAACGATTCCACGGAGGAAACGAAGGAGTGTTTTGCCGGCTATGCCGGCCGGGAAACCTAATCCTCCGTGTCCTCTTTTCAACTTCGTTCCCTCCGTGGAGCCATGTCCCGTGTTCCCAAATGCCGCCTCAGCGGTTTATCTTATCATACGATAACAACTTATTCCAAAACAACCGTTACCTGAACGTTTGCGCCGATGGTTACCTTGCCGGCGGGGATATTTGGAACAGCCGCGTCCGCAGTA
>JARBTT010000151.1 GCA_029240055.1 Anaerosinus sp. | reverse complement strand
CAGAGAACACTTGCTAACGTCTTGCGTTGTCAGCTCATTTATATTAACACAACGTTTAAGTTGTTGTCAACACATTTTTGAAATTCTTTTTTAAGAAGAATTTCGTTTGTCTGCCTGACGACTTGTTCATCAGCGACTTGTATTATATTACACTGTTTAGTTCGTTATGTCAACACCTATTTTTAAAATACTTTTAAATTCATTATACAGGTTTAAAACTTTTATGATTGAACAACACATCAATCTTTCCTTATAAATCAGCGAACTATTCAATCCACAATGTTTCAGCTCACTGAAACGAGTCCGTAACCCCAAACTTTCTACTCTACGGATAAACGTAAACAGATGATTTACATAAGAAAATGTCACAATAAAGGCAACATAGGCGAATCTTAACTACATCGTAGCTTTGAAGGCTTTCTGTTTGACCGCAGGGAGTTTAGCCTTCATTGCGGTCTCGTAATTAGTACCGCCCCGAGATTCGTCTCTTGCCAACTTGTTATTTTCGTTGTAAATCATCTGTTACCCACTACACCTATTTCACTAAAAAACTCAAACGATATCCTATACTTCCTTCAATTAAAACATCACTTTAAATAAGATTAGCAAAATAACCCCTGGTATCCCAAGAAAACCAGCAACAAGTGCGGACACAAAATTGATACCAATCGCAAAACCAAAGCTTGCCCCAACGAAGTTAACAACCCATAGCATGATTCCACCGATAATACCATTATAAATCAGTTTCCAAACCAATCTTACTGGCATCAAAAACATTTTACCAATAAAATAAATTGCTAATATCCCTACAACGTATGCTGCAATTACACTCAAATCCATATGTATAACCTCCATTTTTCAGTGATGAACACACAGATAATCGTTTTCTTATCCAGCGCAATACTCACTTTATATACTTGTATATTTTAGTACATAATTTACAATATGTCATGGAAATTATTTTTTTGCCATATTTCACCCTGGATTTTTTCTTCTCTTGCTATCTTCATTAGATAGCGATACTTAGCTTCATTGGCTTTAATTAAGTAGATTACATAGTCTATCAAATCAACATCGGTGATTTCTGCAAGCATTTTCATAGAATATTGCCAATCAAGTTTTGCTTTTTCTAACAGATGAAGAAACTCCTCGCGTAATTGGCGAGCATTTTCATCTTGTAGCCGTTCATATCTTTGCGCATATAGCTTAATCAAAAAATCGCCTCCATACAAATGCTTATACAACATTATATTGGAATAGCTATGTAAATATGAAAAAGACTTTAATCTTGATAAAATAATACTAAGATTCATTTTCCTCCCCCCTTAGTGTTATTTTATCCAGCTTCTTTGATAACTAAACAACTTTACTTTTTTAATTGAGAATAAAAATTCTTCTTAAAATGCGCAAAAAAGCTGCTATAAATCAAATTATAGCAGCCCAGCCTGTAGACAAAATAAAAATATTCACATAGGTGAATAGGCAATATCGAATCCCGTTCCACTTATAAACTAGTACGAAGATAGGTTGCCGGTTGGCGAGAAGTACTCAGATGCTAGGCGCAGCAAAGGAGTCGTACTCGTTGTACGCTGACGAGCAGCACCTTGCTGTAACGACGCAGATGAGTGCTTATCGCCGACCCGCTGCCTATCTGTCCATAGTATATCTACATGCTGTCATATTTCGCGACGGTTTTCCAACGCTTTAGACAACGTTACCTCGTCGGCATATTCTAAATCGCCACCAATTGGCAACCCATGCGCAATTCTCGTTACTTTAATACCGATTGGCTTTAACAACTTCGCAATATACATCGCGGTGGCTTCACCTTCTACATTTGGATTGGTAGCCATAATGATTTCTTTGACTTCCCCCGAATACAATCGCGCCAGTAACTCTTTCGTACGAATGTTATCCGGGCCGACTCCTTCAAGTGGAGATAATGCACCATGCAGTACATGATATAGACCCTTAAATTCGCGCATTCGTTCCATTGCAGCAACATCACGCGGTTGTTCCACAACACAAATCACTGATTGATCTCGATTTGTAGAAGCACAAATATGACAAGGGTTGGTATCTGTTAAATTACAACAAGTATTACAATAGCCAATTTTTTCTTTCGCATCCACGATGGCATTTGCCAGTGCTTTCGCTTTGTCACTGTCCATATCCAGTATGTGATACGCTAGTCTCGACGCAGTTTTTGCCCCGATTCCAGGCAAAGCACGAAAATGTTCTACGAGCTTTGCTAATGGCGCTATGTATTGCATACTTAAAACATTCCTGGTGGTAAACCAAGTCCGCCAGTTAATTTGCCCATTTCTTGTGACATCATATCATCAACTTTTTTAATTGCTTCATTTACTGCTGCAGCGATTAAATCTTCAAGCATTTCAATATCAGCTGGATCAACAGCAGCTGGATCAATTTTTAGGGACTGAATTTGTTTTTCCCCGTTAATCACAATTTTCACTGCACCGCCGCCAGCAGATACATCAACAGTTCTCTTTTTCACTTCTTCTTGCATTTTTGCCATATCAGCTTGCAACTTCTGCACTTTTTTCATCATACCAGACATATTCCCCATGTTTCCCATTCCACCAAACATTCTATATCCCCCTTAGATTTCATTATTTAATTTACAACTTATTTAAGACTACCAAAATAGCCAGTAATCGTCAAATACCATTTTAGTCTTTTAACTCTTCTTTCTTTACAAAGTTATCACCGAACATTTTAACAGCTTCATCTATCACATGTTTTTCTGCCGGCGTCATGTTAGCATCAAATTCCACTTTAGGTTTGGGTGGCTTTGGCGGTGCTTTAGGCGGTGGAGCTACCACAGAATTTTGCACACATCTAACCACCGTTGGCGTATCACAAAGTCCTGTTAAGATCGTTTCCAAAATTGCTTTATAGTCACTTTTTTCCGTTCTTTCTTTTGGAAAAGCCGCGGTAAAAGCAATCACCATCTGTCCCTGCTCAAAGCTTTGCAATTGACCTTGCGACACACATGCATAGACCGACCGTTTGCCGGTATTAACTAGTTCTTTCAACATCCGATCCCAAACAGCCTTAGCATCAGCCGTACTAGCACTCGCCATCGGTTCAACGACATGCACTGGAACTTCTGATGGTTTCGTCACAGGTTTCACTGCTCCTTGCGTTTTTGCAGTTGGTGCATTGTACTGTGGCGTTCTCACTTGTGGTGGTTCTGTATAAACAGGCGTCACAACCGCTGCAACTGGCTCAACGTGACTAGCCGCTATACTTAATTTTGTAATTTTTTCTTCCAATTTTTCAATTCGCTTTAACAATGCATCGGTATCACCACTTGCTACCGTAAGCGGATTACAAACAGATAACATTGCTACCTCTGTCGTAATTCTTGGCTGTGGCGACCATTTTGCTTCATTAATCGCACTATGCATCAATTGAATATTTTTCACAAGTTCATCATGTGTAAATAATTCAGCCTGTTTTACTAAGACCTTTTCGTCCATACTATACAATTCTATACTATTTATATCTTGCGTGGCTTGATAAATCATGACGCTACGCATATATAAAGCAATCTCGCTCAGAATTTGTTTTACATCTTTTCCGCGGGAAATAAGCTCATCAAGGATCATTAAGACTTCTTTGCTATTTTTCTCCGCCAGTTGATTCACGATTTTTTCAATAGACTCATGCCCTACTAAGCCTAATAATCGTCTTACTTTATCAGCCGTAATCCTCTCATTGTCCAGTGTACTACATTGATCTAAAATACTAAGGGCATCCCGCAAACCGCCGTCAGCATGTATAGCGATCAATTTTACCGCCTCAGTATCTGCTTCAATATTCATTTCATTGGCAACAAGTTCTAACCGTGCGACTATTTCAGGAACACTAATCCGTTTAAAATCATAACGCTGACAACGAGAATGAATGGTCGCTGGCACTTTATGAGTTTCAGTTGTCGCTAAGATGAAAACCACATGACTTGGCGGCTCTTCAAGTGTTTTTAACAAAGCATTGAAAGCTTCTGTCGTTAGCATATGAACTTCATCAATGATATATACTTTATACCGTCCATCGACTGGGGCAAATTTTACCGTTTCTCGCAAATCGCGAATTTCATCGATACCACGATTGGACGCAGCATCAATTTCAAATACATCCATGGATGAACCAGCATTAATTTTTGTACAACTGGTACATTTATTACAAGGGGAAGGCGTCGGTCCATGTTCACAATTTAGCGCTTTCGCCAAAATTTTCGCCGTGCTAGTTTTACCTGTACCCCGCGGTCCAGAAAAAAGATAAGCATGCGCAATTTTCCCTGTATGAATAGCATTGACAAGTGTTTTACTGATATGTTCTTGTCCAACCAAATTACTAAAGTCACTCGGACGCCACTTACGATATAACGCAACATACGCCATACGCATTCCACCTCCTTAAAATTCAAACTTATTCTCTACATTCAAGACAATCCTTCTATGTATCAACTATTCAACATATCGTGATAGTTTTCCTTTGTATAGAGCATGATCTTTTAAATACAAAAAAGCAACCATCGTTATGGTTGCTTATAATCACAATATTTATGCTAGCGCTTTTAACGTCGGACCACGGTACTTAGGCACCCTTACGGCACATAAAGGTTATCACTTACCGTTGCTTCCTTCCGGACCTGGCGGAATTCATGAGCCTCCATTGCGTAAGACCCAAATACCGTGATCCCACTTTAAAAACACGGTGAAAATTTTAAAATCACCTATATCCATAGACTAAATCAGCATTCTAGCCTAATATATTTCTAATAGAAAACACGTGCACAGCTTTTAGTCTTATACACCAACCTCTGCTAGAAGATTATACTATACATAACGTAAGATTGCAAGAGGATTATTTACGGAAAATTTTTGGCAAAAAATCAACCCCAGTCTCAATAAAAAGAACTGGGGTTAATAGCATTATTCGACTGTCGGTATAACCTTAAAACTAATAATTTTATCAAACGATAGATATTCTTTACTACGATCCACAGATTCATTAATCGCGTAGCTCATAGTATCAGTACTTACATGATGATTATACCAAATAACAAAACCGTCAATTTCCGTAGAAACTAAACGATACTCACGTTCACTAGAATCGATCATAGTAACTCGCAATAATGCATTTTCACTAGCAACTGGCGTAGCAGAAGCTTTATTTGAATTATCACTTTCAAGATCAGCATTTACAGCAGTCACTACATAGTAGTAAGTAGTACCATTTGTTAAGCTAGTATCTACATAACTAGTGCCAGTCACATTACTAGCAATAGTGGTGTATGTTCCACCTGCTGTAGTAGAACGTTTTACATTGTAGCTAGTTGCTCCGGATACTACAGTCCATGATAATGTTACTTTAGAATCACCTGCTGTAGCTGCTAAGTTTGTTGGGGTTGCCACTGATGCCTCTGGATGAAAGTTTTCCGTCCAACGTGCTGTATTTGAAATTCTGAACTCATCAATATATCCATTAAATTGCTCAGCCCCAAACCTACCAATAGATGGATTAGTATCAGAATGATATGCTATCGATAAGCTACTGTTTAGACTATCTTTTAAAATGCCATTTTGAAAAGCATAAAAAACACCAGATTTTCTAACTAATGCATAATGTACCCATTCATTATAAATAGCATCTCCCATTGTCCTTTTCTGGGCAATGTCCCATGAAGTTCCATTAGAGGACAACCACCACGTTATTTTACCACCTGTTGATGAATGAGTATATCCAACAGCAAGACCATACTTACTAATAGAAGATGTAAAAGCAATCTGATTGTCATTTGTAGTACCAGTCCTATATTCCCACCAATCAATTGTAAAATCGCCAGAACCAAAATCTGTACTATTCGGCGTAGTCAAATATTGATCAGTTCCATTTAAATATAAACTACTTCCACCAAGTTTTGATTGTACAGTACTAACTGTTGCTCCACCATTAGCCGTCCATACCTTTCCCGTTTTATCTTTAATCCCATCATCAAAATGCAATAAAGATACTGTATTTGTGTCAACTTGATACATAATTATTACCTCCAAATTTAATTATTATTTTTGCGAATCCAACATAGCCAAGGAACGCTTATTTATAATTGTGTTTTTCCTGTATATTGGCTTTCACCTATATACATTCTTGTAATTGCGTTTTTTAAACTCAAGATAATAAAAAAAAGATGCAACCATAGTTACACCCATCATTTCAACCTAGAATTCCCCTCGACATTCTTACAATCTTATTATATTTCACACATGGATTAACATTGAGTAATACCGCTCCCTCAG
>JARBTT010000150.1 GCA_029240055.1 Anaerosinus sp. | reverse complement strand
TTTAGTGGAGGTTAACAAAATGAAAAAAGTTATAGTTGGTATTTTTTTAGTTCTTATGATTAATATTGTATTTATTAGTAAAGCGCAAAACGTACCGGTGACGCTATCGGAGCCGTTAAGCGCGGCTATGCAAGCCACCGGTGCAGAAGTAGATAGCTTTTATATTTACGCATGGGAAAAATTACCGAAAGAGTTTGAAAATGTTGCTATATTTATGAAGATCGAAAAAGATATGTTAAAAGAGCTGGGGTTTACAGAAGATCAGTATACGATCGAAGTTATAGAAGACACGGAAAAAATTGATGTCAAAGCGAAAGTTGAGATCGAAAATAAGAAAATGAGCATTGCGATTTGCAATATAGTAGAGCAGGATCCATCCAAGAATACTACCTTTTTATCGGTGAATTATATGGAAAAATCATCAGAAGAAGATAAAGTTATCCAAACAAAAGCAAAACTTAAAAATATTATGAAAAAATTCCATTCATCTCCGACGATTAGCACTTGCTTGAAAGGGTATCTTGATGGTAAACTAAGGAATGATGAATGGTCATTGCGCTTGCAAGATGCCTTTGACTCTATTGGAGCAACACCGCTGAAAAAGACAGATGCTAAAACTTATTTTAGCTATGTAGGATTTGCCCCAGTGATTGAGGAATGCGTTATTGCAGGCAAGGATATAGTCAATCTTAATATGGTAATGCGGTATAATGAATACGATGGTCGTACTTACGTGATTATTGGCTCGCCAGTGATTTCAATTGAGTATTAATATGAGCAAGCGATTTCAGTCAGCTGCAGATCAAAAGTTATTATTTTTAGTAGTATACGGATTTCGGGAGGATATTAATGGAAAAGTTAATTATAAATGGTGGCAAGAGATTAGAGGGATCAGTCAAGATTAGTGGGGCAAAAAATGCAGTTTTACCGATTATTGCAGCAACACTACTAGGTCAAACGCCGAGTATACTCGAAGAAGTACCAGCCCTAGAAGACGTACGCACGATTTCAGAAGTGTTATGCCAATTGGGCGTGAAGGTTGTGAATAACGGCGATAATACGCTCAATGTTGATAGTACGAATATCGTATCTTGTGAAGCTCCTTATGAACTTGTGAGAAAAATGCGGGCATCATTCTTAATTATGGGACCACTACTCGCACGTTGTGGACATGCCAAAATTTCTTTGCCAGGAGGCTGTGCCATCGGGACAAGACCAATAGATTTACACTTAAAGGGTTTTGAAGCACTTGGGGCAAAAATAGAAACTGGACATGGTTACATTGAAGCAACAGCACCAAATGGTTTAACTGGTGCTAGAATTTATCTTGATTTTCCAAGCGTAGGGGCAACAGAAAATATTATTATGGCAGCATGTATGGCGAAAGGTCAAACCATCATCGAAAATCCAGCCCATGAACCTGAAATTATTGATTTAGTAAATTATTTAAATGTTATGGGTGCAAATATTCGCGGTGCTGGAACAAATGTCATTAAAATTGAAGGCGTGGAACGCTTAGAAGGTAAAAACTATACAATTATCCCTGACCGTATTGAAGCTGGGACTTACATGGTTGCAGCAGCAATGACAAGGGGGAATGTTTATATTGAAAATGCAATTAGTGAACACTTAAAACCTGTGATTGCAAAATTAAAAGAAGCAGGTGTCACCATAGAAGAAGAGATTAGCGGTATTCGTGTCAGCTGTGATGGACCAATCAAAGCCGTTGATATTAAAACGCTACCTTATCCTGGGTTTCCAACTGATATGCAAGCGCAATTTATGGCTATGCAAACCATAGCAGAAGGTACTAGCGTTGTTACAGAAACGGTGTTTGAAAACCGTTTCATGCACGTAGATGAACTCAAACGTATGGGTGCAAATATCAAAATTGAAGGCCGTAGTGCTGTTATTGAAGGCGTAGGGACTTTGACAGGTTGTCAAGTCAAAGCAACTGATCTTCGTGCAGGTGCCGCAATGGTGCTGGCTGGTTTGGTGGCTGATGGAGAAACGCAAGTGGGCTATATTCATCATATCGATCGTGGCTATGATCAGCTTGTCAGCAAACTTTGTGGACTAGGTGCCGATATTAGACGAACAGTAAAATAATAGATTTAGGAGCTATTGTGATTATTTTGCAACAGCTCCTCTTCTTTTTAGTAATTAGGAAAAAAAGATGACTATGTAGTCGCTTAATTATGCTATAATAGATTTGATATGATTATTTAGTTTTGGAGGGCTGAAACAACCTATGGCAAAAATATTAGAAGAAATTCATTTAAAACATATGAAGATAAAAAATAGAATTGTGCGCTCGGCAACGCATTGTTTCTTGGGTACAAAAGAAGGGGCAATGACAGAGGCAGAGTATGCTATGTATCAAGAACTTGCCGCAAATGATGTAGGACTTATTATCACAGGTCACTGCAGTGTTTCGCCGACAGGCATGGCCAATGAAGATCAAACGGCCATCTATGATGATGCGTTTATTCCACAATTAAAAAAACTACATACGCTTGTAAGTAAATATGGTGCAAAAGTCGTTGCCCAAATTAACCATGCGGGGCCGCGGGCAGTCAATCATGAGGATTTGGCTGGCGTTTCGGCAGCGGAGCTTAAAAAGGGTAAAGTAGCACGTGAACTTACGATCGAAGAAATTGCGCAGATTAAGACGGAATTTATTAATGCGGCTTATCGAGTAAAACAAAGCGGTCTTGATGGCGTGCAGCTACATGTTGCCCACAGTTATTTGCTATCTCAATTCATTGATACAACATTTAATCACCGGACTGATGCTTATGGCGGCACAGTAGAAAATCGCTTTCGTTTGATTCGGGAAATTGTCGTTGGCATAAAGGAAAAGTGTGGCGAAGAATTTCCATTATTCATTAAAATAAATAATGATTCACGGACAGATGATCTTGCATATGAACAAGATTTGCTATATATGTTACAAGAACTTGCTAAGCTTGGTGTTGAAGCGGTGGAACTTAGTGGTGTTGATTTTATTTCACAACCTCGTACGGCAACCAATTATTATGTAGAACGGATTACAAAAATAAAAAAAGCCGTTCCTGAACTTCCGATCATCTTAGTCGGCGGGGTGCGTTCCTTGGCTGATATGGATCAAGTCCTTGAAAGTGGTATTGATATGGTGTCGCTTAGCCGTCCATTTATTTGTGAGCCAGATATTATTCAGCGCTTGCTTAACGGACAAGAAAAATCAAAGTGCCTAAACTGTAGCAAATGTTTTGCTTTACCGAGAATAAAACCAGGAATACGTTGCGTATTGAAAAGAAAATAAAGTATAATAAAAATAACTGGAAAAAAGTACTGGACAATAAAGCATTGTTATACGATCGAATAGTTACCGGTTAACAAAGTAGTAGGAATACAGGTGAAACCTATAATGGTAACGTTATAGGGTTTGCCTTTTTGTTGCAGTATATTTTTAAAATAATATTGTAAGAGGGGTAAGTATGAAGATTGAAGAAGTCTTGAATAATAACGCTATTGTATGTTTCAATGAAAAAGCACAAGAAGTGATTGTGGTGGGGAGAGGCATTGCTTTTCGCTTGAACAGCGGTGACTCACTTGTAGATGCCAAAAAAATACAGAAAATTTTCACTTTTTCGAATCCAGATGTATTTGCATTGTTTAAAAAAGTTGCGCTGGAAATTCCACTAGAATACATCCTATTAAGCACAAAAATTATTGAGTATGCGAAAGAGACCTATGCCAAGAAATTTGACGATAGTATTTATGTTACGTTGACGGAACATATTTATCGGGTGATTGGCAGAGAAAGCTATGGCTTTCAATTGAAAAATGCATTGCGCTGGGAAATTAGACACATTTATAAAGATGAGTTTATCATTGGTCAAAAGGCTCTGGCTTTACTCCAGAGGCAGTGCAGTGTTAGTTTAAAAGAAGATGAAGCAGCTTTTATCGCTTTGCATTTCGTCAATGCAGAATTAAATGGAGATTTAGATCGTATTGTTGATGTGACGAAAATGATTCAAAGTATTTTGAATATCGTAAAAACTCACTATAAATTTGAATACGATGAAGAGTCTCTTAATTACAGTCGTTTTGTAACTCATTTGAAATCGCTTGCACAGCGCTTGTTTAGTGAGAAAATCTACGAAGATAAAGACGATGAAATGTTTGATACGATGAGCGAAAAATACGTCAATACATATGAATGCGTCAAGAACATCAAAACAATGATTGCCGCAGAATATGAATATGAATTAACAAAAGAAGAACAAATGTATTTGATTATACATATTGAAAAAGTGGTTAAAAACAGGTAGATCGATTCGTTAAAAATAAAAACTCACTTTTCAGTCCTAAGCGGATTTGAAAAGTGAGTTTTTGTTAATTCATCGGTAAAAATTCCAACTGTTTTTGCGCTGAGATATCATCAACTTGAATGAGGCAGGCATCAGAGGAATCATTCCAGTTGATTCTCGAGGCGTTCATTTTTACCCAGATATTTTTAGCGTTATCATAGAATTCTTTGACAGAATGCCTAGAGCTTAATGAGATATCTTTCATTGGACAATCAGAACATGGGGTTTCGCTATTGTGGAAAACTTGATAGCATTTAACCTTGCCGCCATTTTGGCCAATAGTTGCATTGAGTTTTTTATTAACGAATAGTACATCATAGGTATACTTATCGACGACGTAGAGCCAGGCATCAACATGATGCAGAATATTGACTAGGTTGGCTTCTATCTCCTTAGTTTTCTTTACTGCATTTTTTTTGAGTAAAAAAGTAGTGAGCATCTCGGAGATAAAGGTTAAGATATCAATTTCTTCCACTGTCCAATTACGCGGTGAGGTACACTCATCAAAGCCAATGCATCCTTTCGGAATACCACTGTCAATGATTCTACAATGCAAGAAAGCCTGAATATTTTCTATTTCGAAGAATTCTCGCTGGTTTGCGTTAAGCATGTTAACATTGCTACAATTGAGCATATTTTGTTGATTTAATTGTGCATAAAGTTTTTCAACCTTATCTGCGGCTAAGATTTTCAGCGAATGTTCAATGGGTGAAATATTTTGGTTACACCATTGAAACGCAATTGAATAATGATTGCCATCGGTGCTACGCTCATAGATAAATGCACGGCTAACATTGAACCGTTTGCCGAGCACTTCCAAAATTATTTTGATTGTAGCGGTACTGTCTACGGAGCTATAGAGTAATTTAAAAATATATTCGGTTAAATTATCATGAAAAGATTTTTTGCCTTGAGATAAATTATCTTCGCTATTTGTCCGTGGGTTTCGATACTCTACTTTCGGCAATTGCGGATAATAAATGACATATTTATCTTTGCCCGTTTCTTTTGCATAATATAATGCTTGATCGGCAGCTTTGAATAAATCGTTGAATTTTTCACAGTGGATGGGATAAATGGCAATGCCAATACTGCCTGATATTTTATATTCTTTCTGATCTGTGATATACGATCGACGTAGGGCAATGTTTAAGGCCAGGGCCTTATTGCGTAACCATTCGCCTTTTGTCACATTTTTAACTAAGACAACAAATTCATCACCACCAACACGTCCGACAATATCGGAATCTGGAAAGTTTTTTTTGATACTGGTTGCCAAGTCACAGATGACAGCATCGCCAAATAAATGGCCAAAGTTATCATTGATTGCTTTGAAGCCGTCAATGTCGATAATCATTAAGGCGTGTTTATTCGTGGTAGGAGAACTATGCAGGTAGTCCTCAATGAGTGTATGGGTAGTAACTTTATTATAAAGACCCGTTAATAAGTCTTTTTGTGCTTGATCAAGTAAAGTTTCACGGTGTTTTTTATCAAAATCAATATCTGTAATCATCCCTGATATTTTATAGGGAAGATTGCGACTAGAAAAAGCAGTTGCTAATCTGAGTTTACACCAGATATATTGATGATAAACATTGCGAAACCGTAGTTCTAATTTAGAATACAGTTTCCTATTCGCTAAATCATGTTGATTATAATGAATGGTTTCAATATATTCTTTAAATAAGTGAATATCATCAGGATGAATCATTGCCTTCTTCTCAAGCTCATCACTAAAATGATAGCTAGAGGGTATATAGCCGAAAATATCAAACCAGTTAGGCGTAACGAAAAAACGATCTGTTTCTAAGTCCCATTCAAATAGGATATCACCATTATATTCTGTTAACGTACGATAGGTCTCTAAATCAAACATTTTGATAGTGCTTTTTTCCATGATATCAGCCTGATTCCTTTTTTATAATATACACCTCCATTATATTGAAGAACTAAGGCTGGTGGCAAGTATTAAAGACTAAAACAAGTAAATAAAAATATTCTTTCGTAAAAAGACACGATATATTGAATATTTAGATAATAAAAATAAAAACTGTTGACAGGGCAATTTTACAACTGGTATGATATGTATGTGGA